>JASFVM010000048.1:0-11684 GCA_050049835.1 Gammaproteobacteria bacterium | reverse complement strand
CTGGGGCGGCATTGGTGAACCGACGATTGCCGTGGCAGCACCGGCGGTATTAAATGCCATCTTTGCGGCCACCGGCAAACGCATCCGGCAGTTCCCGCTGGAAGGTGTCGACCTGCGTGCCGCATAGTTGATGCAACTGCAAACAACAATGCATCGGTAAAACAGACTACGACTGTCTGCGCGGCCCGTTCGTCGGACGTGCAGGGCGCAATTGTTTGTCGTCGTTCATGTATTGTGGCTGCATCGTTTTCAGGATGATATGCGAACAGTTACCGTCGAGAGTTCACGATTCAGTGCCCTGGTCCAGCCTTCAGGTCATTATGCAACAAATCGAAAGATCAAGCTTTTCAGCACTGGCAATAACATGCAGCATTTGCCTGCATGTTGAGCGGTTGAGAGTCTATCGACGGTCAAACAGCGCGAATGCCATAAGCGTTAGATTGTTTCAACCAGTTCGCGCCAGCCACGGATTTCATTTTCAGGTGTAAACAGTGGTTGTCTGGCAACACAGGCCCGTTCCAGCTTGTGGTACCAGGCAGTATCCGATTCCGCTTTCAACAACAGCGCTGCCAGGGCTTTTTCGTTTTCCACCGGATAATAACCTCCATAGTCATCACCAAGAAGCCCGATGGATCCCTCGATATCGGAAGCGATCACCGGAACGCCGGCGACGATAGCCTCGGAGATGACATTAGCACCGCCTTCCATGCGGGACGGCAGCACCAGCAAATGAGTGCGCCGGTATACCTGCCTGATTTTATGATGCGCGATTTCACCATGCCACTTATAGCGCGGGTTTGATTCCATTTCAGCCCGCGCCCGTTGCGCATAGTCCGGTGTATGCGCCTTGCCATAGTGATGAATTCTTACGCGACTGCTGGCAGGGAGGTTGCGTGCGGCCATTGCCGGACGCAACGGATCCTTTTCATCGCGCAGGTGGCCCATCACCGAGACATGAAAGTACCGTTTATAGGGGTCGCGTTGACCAACCGGTTGGGCTGACTGGTGAATCACGAAGAGCTTGTGGCGCTCATGTTGCGGCAGCGTGTTACCGATCAGGTCGTGCAGGCCCACCAGACGGTCCGCCAGGTGAATGGATTGCAGGGTGGTATCCGGGTGGCTGTGTATGAAGCGGTAGGCATCCGTGCCGGTAATGGCCACAATAAGCGGGCGACCGGGAAATGTGGTGGAAAATTGCTGAATGGAATCCGCGCTGCGCCAGGCATGTAATGCGATCATCATATCGACGTTCTGGCCTGCGTAGCCGGTGGCGA
This sequence comes from Gammaproteobacteria bacterium, assembly GCA_050049835.1. Lineage (GTDB taxonomy): Bacteria > Pseudomonadota > Gammaproteobacteria > SZUA-229 > SZUA-229 > JABDQW01. The sequence goes on along the minus strand of JASFVM010000048.1, from coordinate 10,410 downwards.
TGTCTACCCTGTGGCCCAGTGATCTTAGAATATTCGCCCATCGCGTCGCCGTGGCACGATTACCGGCCCTCGACTGCGGTGGTGCAGGCGTAATCAGAATAATGCGCATGGTCGTCGGTGAAGGTAAATGATAGCTTTTAGGTTCGTGTTACGGCGGCCGCCTGTGAAAGCATACGCCTGGCAATGTTTATTGCGGCTGGTGGTGCTGCAGTTTTATACTATGATCCTTTCCGATAAACCATAGTCATATAAACGGTCTCACTCATAACCTGATTTTCCTGTAGCAGTTCCTGGCCCGGCCGAAGGCAAGCAGCTGAATCCGGGAAACAAGATGCAAAAACTTAACCCACATATCATCGCAGATCAACTTGAGGATGCGCATCAGCGAACGATGGCGTTGATTGATGGTCTCTCGGAAGAGCAATTGATGGGGCCCTTGCTGGCAACGGTTAATCCTTTACTTTGGGAAATCGGCCATGCCGCTTACTTTTATGAATACTGGGTACTGCGCCAGCATATGAACAGGCAGCCGATTCGCGAGGATGCTGATCGTCTGTATGACTCGATCAGCATTGCACATGATGATCGTTGGGACTTACCCCTGCCTGCACTGCAACAGACCCTGGCATACATACAGACCGTCGAGGACAGGATTAAAACCTGCCTGGCCGATGGCGAAGATGATAAAAGAGACTACCTCGCCCAGTACGCCGTATTCCATCACGATATGCATAACGAAGCTTATACCTATACGCGCCAGACACTGAATTATCCCGAACCCGATATTGGCAGAGCAGGGCACTGCGCTCTGGATGCCGGCGGGCTGAGCGGGGATGCCAGTATTCCCGGCGGCACGTTTATGCTGGGCGCCTCGCAGCAAGACGGCTTTGTGTTTGATAATGAAAAATGGGCTCATCGCGTTGAGATTGAACCCTTCCGCATTGCCAGGGCGGCGGTGAGTAATGGCGACTATCTGAAATTTGTGCAGGCGGATGGTTACCGCAAACAGGAATACTGGGACGAGCAAGGCTGGCAATGGCGACAGCAGGCAGATCTCGAACACCCCGTTTACTGGCGCCACAGCGTCGATGGCTGGGAAATAAGGCAGTTTGACCGTTGGCAGGCATTGCCAGTGAATGCGGCGCTGGTCCACGTCAGCTGGCATGAAGCCCGGGCCTTCTGTCGCTGGGCCGGTCGTCGATTGCCCACCGAGGCTGAATGGGAAGTTGCAGCCGCTGCTGAACCGGCTGCCGACGGACAATCGCTGGCAAACGGCAAGCGCCGTTTTCCATGGGGTGATGCAGCACCGTGTGCAGACCGGGCCAACCTTGATGGTTATGCCCTGGGTACTGTCGATGTCGGCGCACATGCAGCTGGAGACAGTGCTTTTGGCTGCCGTCAAATGATCGGTAACGTCTGGGAGTGGACACAGGATACCTTTGCGCCTTATCCCGGTTTTGTACCCGATATGTACCAGGATTATTCACAGCCATTATTTGGCATCACCAAAGTACTGCGCGGTGGTGCATGGGCCACACGGGCGCGCATGATTCGTAATACATGGCGAACCTACTACGGCCCCGATCGCAATGATGTCTTTGCCGGTTTTCGTACCTGTGCTCTTTAACAGCATGACCGGCACTTTATAAGGCTTTAACATCGACCAAATTGATATCATCGTTCACAAATCACGTAAACATAACGCAATGGCTTACGACACCGATCTGTATCTATGCAAAATAAAAATATTCCCGTCGTAAAAGACCTGGTGCTCATTGGCGGCGGTCATGCTCATGTTTCAGTTTTGAAACGTTTCGGAATGAAGCCGGTACCCGGCTTGCGCATTACACTGATTACGCGTGATATTCATACTCCCTACTCGGGCATGCTGCCCGGTTTCGTTGCCGGGCATTATGACTACGATGACTGCCATATCGATCTTGGCCCACTGGCTCGCTTTGCCGGTGCACGCCTGTATCATGCCGAGGTTGACGCCATAGATCCTGATAAAAAGATGGTTTATGCGCCGGGACGTCCTGCCGTCGCCTACGATATTCTGTCGATCAACACCGGTTCCCGTCCCGATAGCATCGATATCCCCGGCGTCGATGAATACGCCCTTGCCGCGAAACCCATCGATATGTTTCTGCGCAAATGGGAAAACCTGGTTGAGCGTGTGCGTGACACCGAGGGAGCGTTTCATATCGTCGTTGTCGGCGGGGGTGCCGGCGGCGTCGAACTGGCCCTGTCCACCCAGTTGCGTTTACAGAATATATTGCGCGCCAGCGGCAAAGATCCCGCCAATCTGCATTACACCCTGATAACGGCCAGCGATTACATCATGCAGACGCACAATGCCGGTGTCAGAAAACGTTTTGAGCATATTTTTGCCGAGCGTAACATTGAAATTAAAACCGCTGCGCGGGTGAATGAAGTGTCGGCGAACAGCGTACGCACGACGGATGGCAGCGTCATCAACTGCAATGCGGTTATCTGGGTAACCACGGCTTCTTCGCCGGGCTGGCCTGCAGAATCAGGGCTGGCCGTCGATGCAGATGGCTTCATCCAGGTCGATGATCATTTACAATCGCTGTCGCATCAAAATGTTTTTGCAGTCGGCGATGCGGCCGAGTTACGCGATTCGCGTCCCAAGTCAGGCGTATTTGCCGTACGCCAGGGGCCGGTACTCGCGCATAACCTCAGAGCTGCAGCGACAGGCAAGGCCCTGCGTGCGTATCGTGCACAAAAGAACTTCCTCGGCCTGATCAGCACCGGTGATCAGTACGCCGTCGCTTCGCGTGGCAACTGGTCTTATGAATCACGCTGGTTATGGACCTTGAAGGACTTGATCGACAGGAGATTCATGCGCAACTTCAATGAATTGCCTGACATGGAACAGGACGAGAACCCGGCACTGGCCGCGGGCATTGCCGATGCCGAAGCCATCAGGGAGCTGTCGACCCTGGCCATGCGCTGTGGTGGCTGTGGTGCCAAGGTGGGTGCAACAGTACTGTCCCGTGTGATGCAGCGCCTGCCTGAAACGCATCGTGATGATGTCCTGATCGGCCGCGACGCCCCCGATGACTGCGCGATGTTAAGCGTTCCACAGGGCAAGGTCATGGTACAGAGTGTCGATTACTTCCGCGCCTTCATCGAGGACAGCTATCACTTCGGCGCCATCGCCGCCAACCATGCACTGGGCGATATCTTTGCAATGGGGGCGGAGCCGCAATCGGCGCTGGCGATTGCAACGGTGCCTTACGGTCGCGAACGCGTCGTTGAGGAGACCTTGTATGATGTGCTGGCAGGGGCATTGCACATCCTTGAACCGACTGGTGCCGTACTCGCCGGAGGTCACTCCAGCGAAGGCGCCGAACTGGCCTTTGGTTTGAGCGTGAATGGCCTGATCGATCCCGACAAGGTGTGGCGTAAACAGGGACTTCAGCCCGGTGATGCTATCGTGTTGACCAAGCCCGTCGGTACGGGCACCCTGTTCGCCGCGGAAATGCGTGCAAAAGCCAGGGGGCGCTGGGTTGATGCCGCGATCCAGTCGATGCTGGTTTCCAGTCAACTGGCAGCCGAGTGCCTGCAGCGACACGGTGCGACGGCATGCACCGATCTCACCGGTTTCGGTATCGTCGGCCACCTGGTCGAAATGACCCGGGCTTCCGAGGTCGACGCGGTTTTAACCATAGACGCGATACCCTTGCTGGACGGCGCCATGGAAACCGTCAAGGCGGGTATCCTGTCATCGCTTCAGCCACAGAATCTGCGCTTGCGTCGCGCCATTCACGATATTGAACAGGCCTCGCAGCATCCGGTGTTTCCACTGTTGTTCGATCCGCAAACCGCCGGTGGCCTGCTGGCCGGAGTGCCAAAAGCAAACGTGAACGCCTGCATCGATGAGCTGCATGCGTTGGGATACCCGGAAGCCGTAATTATCGGTCATATAGAACCGCTGTCGAACCAGCAGGCGCCGATAAGGATCGATCAATAGCGCAAGGCTCGAAAGCGAGATGCGGGATTCCGCAACACTCATCCCGGTAAATGTGTCTGTGTACAGGAGCCTTACCTGTTGTCTGACAGGTCAGCCTGCTTTTATGCTATCAGGCTGCATGCCGTCCATTTTTCTTTGCTTGAAGTACTCGGCAGCCTGTTCGATGTAGGAAAGCAACACCGGCACGACGAATAATACCAGCAAGGTCGCAAAGCCCAGACCGAACGATATACTGACAGCCATCGGGATCAGGAACTGGGCCTGTAACGAGGTCTCGAAAAGCAGCGGGGTCAGGCCGGCGATCGTCGTCAACGAGGTCAGCATTACTGCTCTCAAACGCAGACAGGAAGACTCTACCAGTGCGTCACGGATGGCCATGCCTTTCGCTCTCAGCTGCTTGTAGAAGGTGACCAGGATGATCGAGTCATTAATCACGATACCCGACAGGCCAAACATGCCAAACTGCGACAGGATCGTCAGATCGATGCCTAACAGCCAGTGACCGAAAATCGCGCCGCAGATACCAAACGGAATAACCATCATCACAGCCAGCGGCCAGCTGTATGATGCAAATACCCAGGCCAGGATGATATAGATCATCACCAGCGCCAGCATGCCGCCCTGTTTCATATCCGAGCTGGTCTCGCGTTCTTCTTCGGCCTTGCCTTTGTAACTGACCTGCAAGCCATACCTGTTGACGATCTCCGGTATCACGGATTGCTGTAATGCTTCCAGAACTTCATTGGCGTTGGTCTTCTTCGCATCTACTTCTGCGGTGACATGTACGCCCAGTTTTGCATCGGTATGACGCAACAGTTCCAGTCCCTGCTGCGAGCTGAGTTTAACCACATTGTTAAGTAACAGCCGGTCACCCGAAGGCGTGATGATGGGAAGCGTTTCGAGAATGCCCTGGAATTTGCGCTCTTCGGCCGGCAGCATGATGCGCACTTCGATCTCTTCATACGAATCATAGAAAATCTGAAGTAACTGGCCATCGAGTGCGGCACGTAACTGACGACCGACTTCGGCGATGGTCAGACCGGCTGATTGCGCCAGCGGGGTCAGTTCGAAAATATATTGCTGACGGCCATAAGGCAGGTCATCAAGAATATTGCTCAGGCCATCATAAGTTTTCATCGCGTCAGCGAGGTCCTCGGCAGCGTGTTTCAGCGTGATGGCGTCGGCACCGGATAAAAAGATATCAAGATCGCGGCCGGGCGGACCACCGCGCGGGCTGCTTATCGATAACTGTTCGACACCTGCCGGTATATCCAGCCGGGACTCCCATTCTTCGATGATGGTGGTGTTTCTGACGCTGCGTTCATCCGGCTGCAGCAGCTCGACCTGCAACATCGCGTATTGATTGCCATTCTGGTAATTTCTGCCGCCATCGAAACTCGCGGTGTTCATCCGTAACAGGGCTGCGGTGATCAGTGAGTCCTGCTCACTCAAGGCGTTATCGGTTTCGGTCAAGCGCTGTTCCATTTCGCTGGCAAAGGCACGTACCTGTTCGGGTGGCGTGCCAGCAGCAAACTTTACGCTGCCAATGATAACGGTGCTTTCCGGTTGCGGAAAAAACTGAAATTTCACCTGTCCAAACACAACCATTGATACCGCCAGTACCAGTGAACATATCGCGATCGTGATTGTTGTTAAACGATGGTCGATGGCATGATTGATTACCGGCCTGAAATAAACTTCCCGAAACCGATTGAATCCGTCTTCCAGTTTCTGCCGCAACGCGCCATTCTTTTTGTGATGGTATTTGTGAAAACTGTGGCGCAGGTGTCCCGGCAGGATGAGAAAACTCTCGATCAATGAAGCGATGATCACGCAGATTACGACGAAGGGGATATCGAACAGGATCGAACCGATGATACCTGTGACCATCATCAATGGAAGAAAGGCCGCCACCGTCGTCAGGGATGACGACATCACTGGCGGCAGCATGCGCGTAGCGCCGCCTTCAGCTGCCATCAGCGAGTTTTCACCATACTGGTAATGGGTCAGTGCATCCTCACCGACAACGATAGCATCATCAACGATGATACCCAGCGTCATGATCAGAGCGAACAGGCTGATCATGTTGATACTGCCACCGAAAAAATACAGCACGGCCAGCGCACCCAGGAAGGATGTGGGTATGCCGATGGCAACCCAGAACGCCACGCGTCCATTCAGGAAGATATACAGGATGGCCAGCACCAGTACCAGTCCGGAAATACCGTTTTTGACTAACAGGTTAATACGCTGCTGTATCAAGGAGTATTTTTCATCGAACACGACCAGCTTGATCGAGGGAGCTAATGTCTCGCGGGTCTTTGACAACCACTGTTGCATGATCTCGGCCGATACCAGTGCGTCGGTACTCTCGGTCCGCTGCAGTTTCATCAGTATGGCCGGCTTGTCCTGATAAAAAATCTCCACCTGGTTTTCTTTGGGGCGCCGCTTGATATCGGCAATATCAGCCAGCGTCAGTTTCTGCCCGCTTGCAGTCGTAAGCAGGTCCAGCGTGGCGAATTCCTGCACATCACGCTTACGCTGCAACCCGCGTACTTCACGCGCGGCCTCACTCTCGGCAACCGTGCCCGCCGGGATATCCTGGCTCTGATTGATGACACGATCGCCAATCTGGTTCAGCGACAGACCGAGTTGCTGGATCTGTTTGGCACTGACCTCGATGGCAATTTCCTGCTCAGGCATACCACTGAAGTCCACTCTTGCAATACCGCTATCGAGCAGTTCCCGTTCAAACCGGTAAGCCAGCGGGCGCAGTTCCTCCAGTTCACCATCGGCGGTTAATATGATGGTTGCGACATCTTCATAACGGGCGATCCTGGTCACGACCGGATCTTCAGCGTCAGAGGGCAGGTTGCGAATATTGGAAACGAACTGTTTTACCTCATCCAGTGCGACGCCCATATCACTGTTTTCTTCATATTCGATGAGGACAGTACTGAGGCCGCGCGTCGAAGTCGATGTCATCTCCTTCTTGCCATCGAGTGTTCTCAATGCCTGTTCCAGCGGAACCGTAATAGAACGCTCGACATCTTCCGCACTGGCACCCGGCCACACGACACGTACATTTATGTAGTCGAGGGCAAAATTCGGAAAAAACTGCTTGTTCAGCTGGGTCAGGCTCCAGGCGCCGAGGATGATCATCACCATCATCAACAGGTTGGCAGCAACAGGATGTTGCGCAAACAGGTGAATGATGCCGCCGGTGCGGGTGCCCGGATTACCTGGTGCTGTATTGCCCGGAGATGATGGTGCAGGCGGCTGTGACGGTGGTGGCGGGTCGGAGCTCATGGGCGTTCGCCTGATACCTGCTGTGATAGCTCGGAACTCGATGTCGTCTGATTCCGAACCTCGACCTTGAGACCGCTCACCGCAAGTGGCAACTGGGTTATGATGACCTCATCACCGGGCTTGAGGTTGTCACTGCGTACCAGTACGAACTGTCGGCCATCATTATACTGTCTGCCCATTTTTTCGACTTTGACAGCGATCAGCCTGTCGTTTTCAACACGGTAAATCCGGTCGGTGCCATAGATCGAGGAAACCGGTACGCTGTAGACGTCCTTGATGGCCGGCAATTCCAGAGTCATCTCCAGGGTATCACCGATAGTCAGGATGTCTGCAGTGTCACTGTCAATTCTGAACAAAGCGTCGACCCCCTGGCCACTGTTTGCGACTGAACCGGAAATCCGGTCCAGGGTGGCAACACGTCTACCATTATCAGTTTTAACCGTGGCCTGAAAGGGGTGTTGCCGGGTGATAGAATTCTTTACGATGCTGATAAACTTTTGCGGCAGTTGCGCACGCAACTCGATACGGTCGGTGGCATACATTTCAAGCAATGCTTCACCGGGGCGTACACGCTCACCGGGGGACACCATGGTCTTCAGTATGATGCCGTCAAAAGGTGCGGTAACGTTTGCGCGTGCCAGATCGATCTCCGCCTGTTCAGCGACTGCGCGACTGCGGCTCAGCCTCGCTTCGAGTTGTGCAAGTCGGGCAGGGTGGTCAGTGATGTTGAGCTGTCTGCTGATCAGGGCTAGTTTCTGCTTGTTCAAGGCCTCTTTTTGTGCATCAAGGCTGGCCTGGCTGGTCAGATTGCTTTTGCTGGTTTTCTCTTCTCGTGCCAGCTTTTTCTCTGCCAGTGCGACCAGGGACTTCTCCAGCTTTAATGCGGCAAGATCATTTTCATATCGATTCTTCTCTGCAATGATCAAGGCTTCCAGTTCCGCAACGGACGATTCCTTATCTTGCAGAGACAGCCGGGCATCGGTGTCATCCAGCAAGATGAGCGTCTGGTCACTGTCAACACGCTGGCCTTCATTGACCTCGAGTGACATCACATCTGCATCTATGATAGATGTAATAGTGGCGGTATAGGGTGATTCCACACTGCCATACAATTCCAGCTGCGGGGATTTGGCACCATCGTTGAGTCGATGTGTCTGTACCGTCCAGGATTTTTCTTCTTTTGCTTTCACCGGCGGCTCGGGCTGGACCAGTTTGAAGATCAACAGCAGCACCGCAGTCACGAGTATGATAACAATCGGCAAGGCCCTGGATTTGCTACGCTGCTGTTGCCAGAAAGTCCTGATAATTTGTGTTAGGTCTTTGAACATAAGTAGTTATAGAGAGTCAAAAACAGCGTTAGTTTCAGCCAGGCTGTATTAAAATAAAAACGGCCGGGCCCTTGTGCCAGATTACATTTTCAACAGCCGGAAACCGGATTATAAGATAATCCCTTCGCCACCTTTTTGATATTAATCCTGACTGCCAGACATTTGCCATGTTCGATACCAGCTACCGCCTTATTCTGTTTTCACTACTGTCAATGATCATTGCAGGAATGCTGCTTTTTTACGATACTGCGGCCATCGTGGCCTATGTATTGCTTGTAATCGGTTTCCTGGGTACCGGTATTGGCATACTGATCGGCTTCTTCAAGATGATCAATGACTCGAATTAAGGTGTTGTTGAATTTTTTTGCGATTAAAATCAATGCAACGGATTAGAATGAACCATACCGGTGTCAGGGGCTTTCAGGCCCGGGCCATATGTTCTGCGCGAACTGTAAAGGCCGTCCCCTGGGTTCGTGTGGTGCAATCTATATTAAAGCGATCAAGATATTATGGCTAATATCCTGATTATGTATTCCACAACAGATGGCCATACACTGGAAATCTGTCAGTACCTCAGGCAGGTGATTGAACGTAATGGCAATCGCGTAACCTTGCATTCAATGGATGATGGGTCGGATGTGGACATGCGGGCATTCGATAAAATTGTACTCGGTGCGAGTATTCGCTATGGTAAACACAGTAAACAGGTTTATCAGCAGATAAAAAACAGCCAGGCGATTCTGGATAGCAAACCGAATGCTTTTTTCTCGGTTAATGTCGTTGCACGCAAGCCGGAGAAAAATCAACCGGAGACCAATCCTTATTTAAAAAAATTCCTCAAGGAAATCAGCTGGCAACCACGACATCTCGCGGTATTCGCCGGTAAACTGAATTACCCGATCTATAGTTACTGGGACAGACAGATCATTCGATTCATCATGTGGATGACCAAAGGCCCGACCGATCCGGATACCGTTATTGACTACACCGCCTGGAGCCAGGTTGAAGCATTCGGCGAGCTTGTCAGCAACATGTGAAGAGGGAAATTAAAGCGGGCAGCCCCCTTTAGCGGTTGTTAACGACCCATTCTGTTGTAACCTCTTGTGTAGCGTGACAAACTTCTTCGTGATGAGTTCAAAAGATGCGTAGTGTGTTACTCATAAACTTCAGTCCAGGATAAGACAGAATGATTAAGGACATCGTAGAGCAAACGATCAGCATTGTGCTGGCGGGCGGACACGGTTCCCGCCTGCTGCCGCTGACCCGTGAACGTGCCAAACCGGCTGTGCCCTTCGGCGGCAAGTACCGGATTATCGATTTCACCCTGTCAAACTGCCTGCATTCGGGGCTGCGCCGGATTCTGGTATTGACCCAGTACAAATCACAGTCGTTACAGGATCACTTGCGCGATGGCTGGTCCATCTTCAATCCGGAACTGAATGAATATATCACCCAGGTACCGCCGCAGATGCGTACCGGCGGCCAGTGGTATACCGGCACTGCGGATGCGATTTACCAGAATCTCAACCTGCTGCAGCAAAGCGGTGCGAAATATGTGCTTATTCTGTCGGGCGATCATATCTACCGGATGGATTACGCCGCCATGCTGGAATTCCATGTTCAACATGACGCTGTCGCTACACTGGCCTGCATGGAGGTAGGACTGGATGAGGCCCGCAGTTTTGGCATATTGTCAGTGGACTCCGAGCAACGGGTCCTTACGTTTGAAGAGAAGCCGGACGAACCCCGTGGGCTGCCGGACAATCCGCAGTGCGC
>JASFVM010000292.1:0-3777 GCA_050049835.1 Gammaproteobacteria bacterium | reverse complement strand
CAGTGGCTGCCTGGATAGCGGCTTCACCTGTGTCTACAACTCCCACAACAGCACAGCCGAGCTGTTCGACAGCGTATTTGAGCGCCATCGATGAAATGGCTTCATCCTCAACAATCAAGATCTTGGTAGACATCAACCTCAAACCTCGATTACGTTTCGTCTCGAAATATGATTTTTATTCATGCTACATTACCAGTTAATGTATTGGCAACTTCGTTCTGTTTGAGGTTGAATACCGTGAATTCTTTGACACGGATCAATTTTTAATAAGAAAAACGTCATATCATGACGTGTTTCCACGGGAGATGATAAGAGATGGATTTTGATGATGATCAATTATCGGGCCAGGCGTGCGAAGACCAGCAGTCGATGTCCGAATTGCGCTATCTCGAACAATTTGAAAATCTCATCATTACCCTCTCGGGCCGGTTCATAAACGTTGGCTCCAGGGACCTGGATATCGAGATCAACAATGCGCTGAAAGCCATCGGTACTTTTGCCGAAGTTGAGCGTAGCTATGTGTTTCAATTTTCTGAAGATCGCAAACGTTTCACTAATACCCACGAGTGGTGTGCGAGAGGGGTCGAGCCGATGATAGATCGCCTTCAGGATGCGCCAATAGACCAGTTTGGATGGGCACTTGAGCATTTCCTGCGAGGGGAAGAGCTATATGTCGAAGACGTTGAGAAACTGCCGCCGGAAGCAGATACTGTGAAAGACGAGTTGTTGATTCAAGGTATCAGGTCGATGGTAAATATCCCACTCGTATGCGATGGCGTTGTCCTGGGCTTCGCCGGATTTGATGCTTTAAGTCGTCCTAAGGTCTGGACAATTAAACATCGAAATCTGCTGAAAGTGGTTGGGGAGATTATCGCTGGCGCGATCGAGCGTGAGCGTAAAACAACAGCATTATCTCATCAATTGCAGCTTGAGAAGCTGGTTGCTGATATCTCAACACATTTCATTAACATTCCCGTCTCCCAACTGGAAAGTGAAATTGGCGAGTCCATTAAACGGATTGGAATGTTTACCGGGGTTGATAGAAGCTATGTTTTCCGTGTAACCAGCGACTGTGCCTGTATGAACAATACGCATGAATGGTGTGCTGAAGGTGTAGAACCACATATCGATAGATTGCAGGGACTGCCTGTGGAAGAGTTCGGATATTCGATGCAATGGCTCAAGAAAGGTGAAGTATTTCACGTGCCTGATGTCAGCCTGCTACCCCCTGATGCAGAGCGCGAGCGGAAGGAGTTCGAAAGTGAAGGTATAAAAACATTGGTGAATGTTCCCATCATGGCTCGTCAGAAGATGATTGGTTTTCTCGGTTTCGATGCAGTGCATGCACGTATGCTATGGTCAGAAGACGATATTCGATTATTAAAACTAATTGGAGAGATCATCTCAAACGCGCTTGATCGTAAGGTGGTAGAGGAACACTTACAGGACTCTCTCAGAGACAAGGAGGCACTTTTACGCGAAATACATCATCGGGTAAAAAACAATATGCAGATCGTTAATAGTCTGCTTTTTCTTCAGGAACAGGCAGTTCATGATCATACTGATGAAATTGCCCTGGATGCCTTCCAGCAGAGTCGAACGAGAATAAAGGCAATGGCAACTATTCATGATCGTCTCTATCGTTCCAGCGATTTTTCTACAATTGACTTTGAAGAATATTTGAATGCATTAGTTCCGGAGCTTCTCAATTCGTATGGCACCGGAAGTGAAGTAAAAATCAATATATCGGCTCAAGGGATCAAGCTGGGGCTGGATGCCGCTGTTCCCTGTGCCCTCATCATCAACGAGCTTATCACTAACAGTCTGAAGCATGCTTTCCCATGGGGGAAGACGGGCAAGATCAACTTAACAATGGTATATGGGCCGAATAACACCATTAGCCTTGTCGTTGCTGATAATGGAGTAGGGTTACCGGTAGTTGAAGGCCAACAAATGGAGCCAAAGACCCTCGGCTTACGTTTGGTAGCGGATCTTGCCAGGCAGCTTGATGGTTCAGTCCAAATGAGTAACGCTGATGGCACTCATGTTCAAGTTGATTTTTCGCGTTTAGATTGACGATATTGATGAATATGGTCAATGTCTGTTACCGATATATTAACTGGAGTAACAGGCGGTTCAGGTTCAGCTGTCACTGATGGATGGTCTGTGTTTGCTGAATACTTGTATCCATGGATATGGATTGAAACGGCTGGCGATGATATTGCGAATGCCAGCGCGAAAACAAACATTGACGAGAATGATTTTTTTATATCTGAATATTCCGGATAGTGTTGAACTTCTCTCGACCCGGACGGGTCTGTAATTAATGACACTGCGACTTAAAGTGCCTAAAATATGCTTTACATGCGTATTTATGCCAGTGTGGAAGAAGGTGAGTCACCTGCATTCAGCTTTGATTACGATATTACTTCAATAGCTGATGTGGCAGGGGCACCACTGTTGTTTGCGCTGGTATTAATCGCTGGAAGTATATTGTGTGTCCTGTAAATGTTCTGGCTGAAGCTGATACAAGTACAGCGGTATTTTTTATCTAAAATCAGAGCATAACAGGCACATTTGATGTGATACTTAATTACGGTGAATATGCCCGGTTAAAGGTTATGCAAATACCTCTGGTTCCGCTATCTCTGTTATTCCTGTCCTGCAGTTATCTGGCTATTCGGTTCAGGTCTTGTTGGCTTGACAGGAATTGCATGAAGAAAGCAATCATAGCCTTATTCTTTGAACAAAATCATCAAAAGGACTTTAACAAATGAATATAAACAAGTTTACAGCTATCACTCTGTTCCTGTTATCAGGAGCAGCATCTACAACTACACAAGCTGCAAGTATCAGTTACTTTCTGGATCTCTCCAATGATTTGCCTGATGGTATCAATTACGCACAGGTTACGATTAGTGACAGCTCTACAGTGGCTGGTGATATTGATTTTACAGTAGAAGTTCTTGGCCCTGAATTCTCTGTCTCACCTGATGCCAATTTTGGTATTCAAAGTTTCTTCTTTAACTACGATATGAGTCTGGAAGTCAGCTCAGCAGATATTATTAATATCAGTTCTCCGGATTGGAAAACATACGAGAATAAGAATGCGGGCGGTGGTTTTGGCAAATTCGACTTCAAGCTCAGCGGCACAGGTTCCACCAGAACTGAAGTGCTGTCATTCAGCATTTCAGGTGTTGATAATGACGTTCCTGCATCATATGCGATTGCCTCGTCATTGCATCCTTCTTCCGGCGAGTACTTTGCCGCACATATAGCAGGCTTTGATACAGAGACATACATAACAAGTGCAAAATTCGCCGGATCATCACCTGTACCTGTTCCTGCGGCAGCCTGGCTGTTTGGTAGTGGCCTTATTGGCTTAATTGGCATTGCCAGAAGAAAGATAATTTAACCGGTGAAAACGATAATCAAAGGCGGCCTCTACGGGGGCCGTTTTACCTTCACTGGATGTCTGCACCTTTAATCAGACGTCATTGTCATGCTTTCATGGTTAATGGGCTGTCAATAACAAGTTCGTCACTGTGTGGGTCACGCTCCTCTCCGCAGTCGGTTTAATAAGACAACATGCTGCACGCCTGCGTCAGGCAGAATGGAGAGCCTCGCTTTCGGTCGCGCTTGTGAATAAACGGGGCAGTCCCCAACTGATCGCAATTATTTCGAACAGGAAAACTGTATACTGAATCCGGATTTCTGGGACTCAAGATAACCGGCCTTTACGATATTGATGAATCTGTTACTTGCCACAGCACTCCT
>JASFVM010000047.1:0-11753 GCA_050049835.1 Gammaproteobacteria bacterium | reverse complement strand
CAACAACCACTGAGCAGCGTATCGTGAAAATCGGTGCTGTTGCCAGCGGGTTTGTCTATTATGTGTCGCTCAAGGGAGTAACCGGTGCGGCCAATCTTGATGTCGACAGCGTCAGGGAAAAGGTCGAGATGATACGCGGGCATATTGATCTGCCGATTGGTGTCGGTTTTGGCATCAGTGATGCAGATGCTGCGGCACGGGTTTCGGCCTGCTCTGATGCGGTTGTCGTAGGGAGTGCTATAGTTAAACGTATGGCCGCACATAACGAGCATAATCCTGATCAGACCGAACTGATCATTCAGGATGTGTCTGCCCTGCTCGGATCCATGCGCGAAGCGATGGATGCGAACACGGCAGATGAAAGAACAGGAACGGCCTGAAAACGGGGGAAGTCAAGATGAGCTGGTTTGAAAAATTGATGCCTTCACGTATTCGTACTGAAGGTGGCAACAAGCGCGCTGTACCGGAAGGACTGTGGTCAAAATGTACAGCCTGTAATGCTGTCCTTTATCGTGCCGAGCTTGAACGCAACCAGGACGTGTGTCCGAAGTGTAACCACCATATGCGCGTATACGGTCGCCGGCGCCTGGATATATTTCTTGATGAGACACCACGCGAGGAAATCGCGAGCGAATATACACCTGTTGACAAACTCAAGTTCAAGGACAGCAAGAAATACAAGGACCGCCTGATTCAGGCGCAAAAAAATACCAATGAAAAAGATGCCCTGATTGTCTACAAAGGCAAGGTGAAAGGCGTAGATGTGGTCGCGGCCTCATTTGATTTTCGTTTCATGGGTGGCTCCATGGGGTCTGTTGTTGGTGAACGTTTCGTACAGGCTGCCAATGTTTCACTGGCAGAAAATATCCCACTGGTCTGCTTTTCAGCATCCGGTGGTGCACGCATGCAGGAAGCCCTGTTTTCATTAATGCAGATGGCGAAGACCAGTGCAGTACTGGCGCGTATGGCCAGGCAGAGCGTTCCTTTTATCTCGATCCTCACGGATCCCACTATGGGCGGTGTGTCAGCTAGCTTCGCCATGCTTGGCGATGTCAATATTGCTGAGCCCAGGGCCCTGATCGGTTTTGCCGGGCCAAGAGTTATTGAGCAGACAGTACGTGAGAAATTACCGGAAGGCTTCCAGCGCAGCGAATTCCTGCTCGAGCATGGTGCTGTCGATATGATTGTCGATCGTCGTGATCTGCGCGATCGCATCTCCAGCCTGTTGCTGATGTTAATGAACAAGCCAGCTATTCAAACTATATAAATCATTGCGTTATAAATCACTGGATGAATGGCTTTCCTGGCAGGAAAGTCTTAATCCCAAAGAAATTGACCTCGGGCTTGAGCGAGTCTCACGTGTGCTGCAACGTGCCGGTCATAACAGTCATTTCAACTGTCCGTTAATCACCGTTGCCGGCACCAATGGCAAGGGCTCCGTGGTCGCCTATCTGGAAGCCATCGCACTGGCTGCAGGCCATAAAACCTGTACCTACACATCGCCGCATCTGCTGCGTTACAACGAACGTATACGCGTTAATGGGCGTGAAATAGATGACCAGGGCCTGTGTCGTGCTTTTGAACGCATTGACGCGGCACGTGCGGACGTGAACCTGACATACTTTGAATTCGGCACCCTTGCTGCCATCGATTTATTCATGGCGGCACAGCCCGACATCGTTATTATGGAAATCGGGCTGGGCGGGCGTCTCGATGCAGTGAATGTCATGGATCCCAGTGTTGCCGTCATTACCACCATAGCAATTGACCATGCAGACTGGCTGGGTCCGGACCGCGAGCGTATCGGTTTCGAGAAAGCGGGTATATTCAGGATGGCAATCCCGGCAGTTTGCGGTGATATAGATCCACCGCAATCCCTGCTCGAGAGAGCGGCAGAATTACAGGTAGACCTGAAGTTGATCGGCAACCACTTCCGGGTTGAAGTACGCGGCGACAAGTGGACCCTGTATTACGCCAACAGCATGCTGGAGCTGCCTTTGCCGGCGCTGGCCGGAGAATTCCAGCTGTCGAATGCAGCGACGGCAATCGTTGCACTGGATCTGTTACATGGTCCGGTCTGCGATAGTGAAGCCATTCGACAGGGTTTGCAGAAAGCCTGTTTGCCGGGGCGCTTCCAGGTTTTAAGGCAACGTCCCGCGGTGATAGTCGATGTAGCCCACAATCCGCAGGCGGCTGAATCGCTGGTTGCGCAACTTCAGGCTTATCAGTGCGCAGGCAGGACACTGGCCGTAGTGGCAATGCTGGCCGACAAGCCGGCAGCTGAAGTGATCAGGCTGACAGCGAATGAGATCGACGCATGGTACACCGCCGGCCTCGAATCCGTGCAGCGGGGTCTGGCGGCTGCTGATATGGCGACTGCGGTTGAACAGCAGGTATCTGATGTTAAACTCTGCGCTGCCTCTACGGTATCCAGTGCCTGCGCAATGGCGCTTGCTGCTGCTGATGAAGAAGACCGGATCATTGTTTTCGGTTCATTTCATACAGTTGCCGAGGCAATGCAGTTTTTTGCGCGTCAGGGTTAGCGGCACGTCACATACTAGGTTTACGATTCTATTGGATAAAACATTGCAACAACGACTGATCGGCGCCATTTTACTGGTCGCGCTTGGCGTGATCTTTATTCCCGTATTTCTTGACGGTTCAGGGTTCAAGTCGCGCAGTACGCGCAGCATAGAAATGCCGCCAGAGCCCGAATTCCCGCCTTTGAGTGAAATCAAACTGGAGCCTGTTGTACCGACCCATCGCAAGGAGAAATCGGCGCCTGTGGCGCTCGAAAGAACCGAGAGTGGCGATTCAAAGCGTGAATTAAAGGAACCGGTCAATGCTTTTGCGCTGCAGGTGTCTACGGTAACAATCAAGGACAATGCCTATGATTTACGCGACAAATTGCGCAGGCAGGGTTATTCGGCTTATGTTGAGACCCGGACAAAGAATGGCAAAACCAGCTACCGCGTTCGCATCGGTCCCGAGCTGGACAAGAGCAAGCTGGAAAAGATGAAAGCAACAATCAGCAAAGAACAGGGATTGGACGGCTTTATTGTCAACCATCCCTGAGAAAAACAGGGGCGAGGGACGAGGGGGCAGGGACGAGGAAAAAACTGCTGTTGTTGCCTGAATGTGGAGTGACGTAATCCGGCTTGTGTGATTTCTATTCTCCTGCAACCAGGCTAAATCCAAGTTTATTCCTTGTTGCCAAGCGCGTATAATTCTTTATTTTCAGCTGCCACACAGATGCCTCATGACCGTCGTCGATGTCGTCATCATTTTCGTAATTATTCTGTCAGCGCTCTTCGGCCTGTTGCGCGGTTTCATGAAGGAATCGATATCGCTGGCGAAGTGGGTTATTGCAACCTGGATTGCGGCCACTTTCGCACCCAAGCTGGCTCCCATGCTGCCTGCTGCAATCGAATCAGAAGCGGTGCGCCAGGCAATTTCATTTGCTTCACTTTTTCTGCTGGTCTTTATTCTTGGCACCCTGATTACCCACCTGGTTACTCGCCTGTTAATCAAGACCGGTCTGACAAGTCTCGACAGGGTACTAGGGGTAGGTTTTGGAATTCTCAGGGGTGCACTGATTATTATTATTTTCGTCATCGTTGGTGGTCATTTCCAGCAGCTTCCACAACAGGAATGGTGGCAGGAGTCTGTGCTGCTCGAACGCTTCGAAAGCGTCGTGGTCTGGATGAAGGATTACATACCGGACATGAATGCTTCATCTGACAGAGAGACGGTTTAGTCCATGTGTGGAATTGTAGGTATCGTCAGTCATTCGCCGGTAAACCTGGATTTGTATGAAGCGCTGTCTGTGCTACAGCACAGAGGGCAGGATGCGGCAGGCATAATGACCTGCCAGGAAGGCAGGTTTTTCATGCGCAAGGGTAACGGCCTGGTGCGTGACGTATTCTTCAAGCAGCATATGGAGCGTTTGCGTGGCAATATGGGCATCGGCCATGTGCGCTATCCAACGGCGGGTTGCTCGTCTTCACTGGAGGCGCAGCCATTTTATGTCAATTCTCCTTACGGTATTGCGCTCGCGCATAATGGCAATCTGACCAATACAGGTAGCCTCAAGGAACAGCTGTTCATGGACGATATGCGCCATATGAACACCGAATCCGACACCGAGGCGTTGCTGAATGTGTTTGCGCATGAGCTTCAGTTACTGGCCAAACCGGCATTTGACAGGGAAGATGTGTTCAAGGCTGTCAGTGCTGTGCATAAACGCTGCAAGGGCGGGTATGCGGTAATCGCCATGATCGTTGGCAGAGGGGTACTTGCCTTTCGTGATCCTAATGGTATCCGCCCCGCTGTTTATGGCAAGCGTGTCACTGATGCGGGCACAGACTACATGGTGGCGTCGGAGAGTGTCGCGCTGCAGGCACAGGGTTTCGAGCTGGTACGTGACCTGCTGCCAGGTGAGGCAGTATTCATCGAAGAGAACGGTGAGCTGCATACCCGCCAGTGTGCCGAAGATCCCCGGCTGGTGCCATGCATATTCGAATTCGTCTATTTCGCCCGCCCCGACTCCATCATGGATGATGTCTCGGTATACAAGGCGCGGTTGAGAATGGGACAAAAGCTGGTCAAGAAAATACTGCAGGAACACCCCGATCACGATATTGATGTTGTTATTCCAATACCGGATACCAGTCGCACCTCAGCGCTGGAGGTTGCGTTCCACCTTAATGTGAAATACCGCGAAGGCTTCATCAAAAACCGTTACATCGGCCGAACCTTTATCATGCCGGGTCAAAAGGAACGCAAAAAATCAGTACGCCAGAAACTGAATGCGATTGATCTTGAATTCCAGGACAAGAACGTGCTGCTGGTTGATGATTCAATCGTACGTGGCACGACGTCAAACCAGATCATCCAGATGGCCAGGGAGGCGGGAGCACGCAAGGTGTACATGGCTTCAGCTGCCCCACCTGTCCGCTATCCAAACGTGTATGGCATTGATATGCCTGCGCCCGAGGAGTTCGTTGCTCATAACCGGACAGTGGAGGAAATCGCTGCTGCCATAGGTGCTGACTGGCTTGTATACCAGGATCTTGATGACCTGGTACAGGCTGTACGTAAAGGCAATGACAATCTTGAAGAATTTGACTGCTCGTGCTTCGATGGCAAGTATGTTACCAATGACGTTGATGAGGACTATTTCCGCAAGCTTGAGTTGCAACGCAATGACGCGGCCAAGATGAAACTGAAAAGCGGTAATTCCGCAGAAACGGTCGAGTTATAGTCTCGTAAAACTCTTTCCACGCCCTGCAGAACAGACTGTTGAGCCGGGAGACCTGCCGGTTTTAATCCTGCATAATAACTGTTACTGTGTATCTGACAGAGCGCTGTAGCCGCAAGATAATGATTGAAACCCTGATACCTGGTATTCGTAATGCAGTCAGAGCAGTTATATTCAGTAATGACTCTGTTTTGTTGCAACGAAAAATCGATGATGACGGGATAGAGCGTTATTCACTTCCCGGTGGTGCCCAGGAACAGGGAGAGCGGCTGACGGATGCGCTGCAGCGTGAATGTGAGGAAGAAATAGGCACCCGTGTGAAAATCATTGATCTCATGTTTGTCGGTGATTATTTCAAGGTAAAAACAACTGATCCGCCAACGACACGCCACTTGCTTGAATTCCTTTTCGCCTGCTCTGTTGACAGTGACTATCAGCCAGCAAACGGCCCCCATCCTGACAAGCATCAGGTCGATGTTGTCTGGATGCCGATCGAGAATCTCACTGATATCAATCTTGTGCCTGCTGACTATATTGGTTTGCTGCGGGGGCAGGTGCAGTCTCGAGTATATGTTGGACAACTCTACTGATACAGCATGAGTCTGCCGGCAAGCATTCTACATAATCTTGAGTTTCTGCAAGCCGAAGTGCTGAACAGGCTAGAGAGTATCAAAATCTATCTCGGCGATACCTCGCCCGATGCAGCTGAAGAGATATTCAAACGCAGTGGTTATCTGTCAAACCTGAAACAGCGTGTGCATGATGCCTGTTACAGGTATATTGCCGGCAAGGATAATTCTGAAACGGTTGAAGTCAGCCAGGTTCGGGCAATTGATATCATTGCTGATGAGCTGGAGCAGATTGCCGATCTCGGTGAGGAATTCGTGCAGCAACTGGTTTACTTTGAAGATCCGGGTAACCAGAATTTTCGCAAACTGCTGAAACAGATTGACCTGGTTATAGAAGCTGTTGCTATGGTGCAGCCTGCCATGTTTGGCAATGATACCCAAATGGCAGTCAGAATTGGGCGTACCCATAACAGGCTTGATCGCAGGTTTCGCAAGCTCCTGAAGAAAAATGCGGCTGCATTGCGTGATACCTCGGATGCAGAAAAGCTTCTCACGTTGTCATTCAGTGCGTATGCGATCGAACGCATGGGTGACAGTTTGCTCCGGATCAGCGAGGCAATCATTTCCAGTAACCTTGGTATGGTTATGGATACCAGTCGGTACCAGGCAATGCAGGACTCTATCAGCAAGATGCTGCCAGCTGACAGTACAGCAGAAGTCGAGGTAAAGAATGTTGCCGAGACGCGTTCTGGTGCAGCAATTTCGAGCATACATTTGTCAGGCGATGGCGCTGACAGTTATACGGCGATTTTCAAGGAGGGCCATAAGAAAAAGCTCAAGAAAGAACGCAAGGGGGTGGAAAACTGGCATGATGTATTTCCAGGTCTTGCGCCACAAATTTTTTCCTGGCGAAAAAAGGGCAAGTCTGCATCATTGTTGATCGAGCACCTTTCCGGACTGACCTTTGAGCAGATTGTGCTCAACCAGCCTACACCAGTACTTCATGATGCGATGCAGGAACTGAAGAATACCATGCACAGCGTATGGATCGAGACACTGGCGGATAAACCGGTTTCTGCCGAGTTTATGCGCCAGCTGGACAAGCGTATGAACGATGTGTACGCGGTCCATCCGGAATTTCGTGAAAGCACGCAGTCAATCTGCGGCTGTCAGGTGCCGTCATTTGACAGTCTGGCGCTTAAGGCGAGTAAAATCGAAAGCAGGATATGTGCACCTTTTTCTGTTTACATTCATGGCGATTTCAATATCGATAATATCATCTACGACCCACAGGGCCATCAACTTCGCTATGTTGATTTGCATCGTTCGCGTTATATGGACTATGTGCAGGATGTCTCGGTGTTCATGGTTTCAAACTACAGGATGCAGGTGCTGGATACCCGTATTCGCCAGCGTATCGAGAGCGTAATCCAGGAGTTTTATCGTATTGCGCAAGCGTTTGCCAAAAGCAACAAGGATAACAGTTTCGAGATACGTCTCGCCTTCGGTCTCGTACGTTCCCTCGCCACATCCACCCGTTTCATCCTCGATCGTAACCTGGCGCGCAGTATGTTCCTGCGTGCACGCTATCTGCTGCAGCAGATTGTTAACCTGGAAACGACTGATTATGCAGATTACAGTGTCCCGGTAGAGGAGGTGTTCCATGGCTGAACCCAGGATAGGTGTTGTTGGATTGCCTGGAAAATGGTCGACCGAAACGCTCGCTGATGAAGTTGAAGCTGCTACCGGCTCCCGACTTGTCATTGATATGACAGACATTGTTCTCGATCTTTCCGGGCGTAGTCTGCGCTACGGGATTCATGATTTGTGTGAGTTTGATGCACTTATTGTCAAAAAGATCAGCAGTGAATACAGTCCCAACTCGATCGATCGGCTTGAACTGCTGCGTATAGCCGAGGCTGAAGGTGTACGTGTATTCAGTCCGGCTACCAGTATGTTGCGACTGATTGACAGACTAAGCTGTACAGTGACTATGGCAAACGCCGGCATCCCCATGCCGCCGACCTTGATAACCGAAGATGTAATGTTGGCTGACAAGGCTGTCATCGATTATGGCAGTGCTGTGTTCAAGCCATTGTTCTCTACCAAGGCAAGAGGCATGATTATAGTGAGTGCTGATGATCCGGAGCATACTCGTGTTGAGCAAATCAGGCAGTTTCATGCTGACAATTCCATGATGTATATCCAGAAAAAAATGAATCTGCCCGGCGAAGACCTGGGTCTTGTTTTTCTTGGTGGGAAATACATGGGGGCCTACGCCAGAGTGTCCAGGGGCAATTCATGGAATACGACCATACATGATGGTGGGCGTTATGCAGCTGCTGCTCCTGACGGGAGCTGGATTGAAACCGCGTATCAGGCACAGGCCCTGTTTGATATGGATTATACCACTGTTGATATGGCAGAAACGGAACATGGCCCGGTCGTATTCGAGGTTTCCGCATTTGGAGGGTTTCGCGGTGCCAGTGAAGGCCTGGATATAAACATAGCAAAACACTATGTTGACTATGTATTGAGCCAACTTGATTAATATGAATGCTACTGCAACTGATATTGACGCGATAACGAATATGTTGCTCGAGGACAGCGACCTGCTGGCAGAATCCGTGTGCCTGGAACTGGGAGATCATCGTCTGTCGATACGCAGTAATTCTGTCACTATGCTGCAGCACTTGCGTATGTATTTTTCACATGTTGTTACAGAATCAACTGATGACATCCGGGCAGAGTTGATAGTAGTTGATCGTGATGCTGTAGATATCGGTGTCGAGTACGTGGACTGGAAGCGGGAACCCGGAAAAACGGGGCGCAAGGATGCCATACATGACTTCCCTGATGGCAGACTGGTGCACAAGGTTCGTACCGGTATGCTGTTCCTGCAGAGCAATAGCAGCCTGATCGCCGCTGGCCCCTGCCTGAAGTATGATAACCAGGTTATTAATTTCATCAATACACAGTTTCTAAACTGGTTTCAAAATGATGGTTATGTTCTGTGTCATGCCGCAGCACTGTCGCGGCATGGACTCGGGCTTGCGATCGCCGGGCTCTCGGGCGGAGGCAAGTCAACCTTGATGCTCAAGCTGATGGAAGACGATGCAACAACCTATGTAACCAACGACAGGCTGCTGGTTCGCAAGGAAAAGAACGCGAGACACGCTATCGGAATCCCAAAATTACCTCGCATCAATCCTGGCACCATTGTTAATAATCCAAGGCTGCATCCACTGCTCACAGATGAACAGCGCAAGCAATTATCAAAAATGCACCGGGACGAGTTATGGAAACTTGAGCAGAAATATGATGTGGACATCGATCACCTGTACGGCGCCAGCCGAATACAGCATGACACAGACCTGCGAAAATTCCTGGTCTTGAACTGGCAGCATGATTCGACGAACGACGTGCAGCTTGATCAGGTGGACTTGTCCACAAGAGCGGATCTGCTGTCTGCAATCATGAAGCCATCAGGTCCGTTCTATATCGATGGAAGAGGGCATTTTAACCGGGATGATGCCATCCCGGATCCGGCAGATTACCTTGCAGCACTGGAGGGTGTCGTAGTCTATGAAGCCAGTGGCCGAATTGATTTCGAGCGTCTGGGTGCACAGTGCCTGAATGAATTGATGGTTTGAATATATATTTGATAACGAGAAATTAATGAGTAGATGAGATGATCTGTGGCACGTGAATTATTAATATTCAGACATGGCAAGGCCGTGGCGAAAAATGGTGTTGACGATTATCAGCGTCCGATCACAGACCGGGGCAAACGCGGTTCACAGCGGATCGGTGTCTGGTTGTGGCAAAAAGATCTCAGGCCCGATTACATTATCAGTTCGCCCGCCGAACGCGCACAGGTATCAGCACAGAAGCTGTGCAAGGCGATGGGTGTCAACCCTGACTCGATCATACTGGAAAAACGCCTGTATGATGCTGATATTCAGACATTACTGGACCTTCTGGCAGAGTGTCCGGCAAAAAAACAACGTATACTGATTGTCGGGCACAATCCGGGTTTAGTGGAACTGTTGTTATTTCTTCTCGGCGGCAAGGCGCCTCTGCCAGACGATGGCAAGTTGTTACCCACCGCTACACTGGCACGTCTGAAAATGCCGGACAACTGGAAAAAACTCAAGTTTGGTTGTGCCCAGCTGAAGGTGTTGACCCGGCCTGATGACCTGCCGAAAAAATTTCCGTTCCCGGCGCCCGATGGCAATGAAAAACGGATCAGGCCAGCTTATTATTACTGCCAGTCAGCTGTAATACCGTATCGCATGAAAAACAGTAAATGCCAGGTGTTGTTGATTCGATCGAGTAAACGCAACCACTGGGTGATGCCCAAGGGAATTCATGAACCCGGTCTGTCAGCCCAGGAATCTGCTGCAGTTGAAGCTCTGGAAGAGGCTGGTGTCAGCGGGCAGGTCGGTAAGGCAATGATAGGTAAATACGAATACAGCAAGTGGGGTGCTACCTGCAAGGTCGAAGTTTATCCAATGCAGGTTGACAGAATACTGCCTGATAATAAATGGGAAGAAGCACATCGTGGACGAAGATGGGTCACACCCGATGAGGCAGCTGAGTTAATCAAGGAGCCTGCAATGCGTCCCATGATCAAATCCCTGGCCAGATCCATTTCCAGGGAAAAGTGATTCAATGGCCAGAGCGATAGCAGCATTGATTCGTCACGGTGAGTATAACCAGCAGGCGGATACACCCAGTGCTCACCAGCCATATGGATTAACTGCACAGGGTAAAACGACAGTACGTAAACAGGCAGATCATCTTGCGGAGCTTGTTGATCAGCAGGCGTGGACAGTGGCAGCACGCATCGACAGCTCAAACATGTTGCGTGCCTGGCAGACGGCAGAAATATTCGCACACCGGCTGTATCGGCAGGACGAGTCTGCACAGTCGATAGACTGCTATGACGATCTTGCAGAACGTGGCGTTGGCAGTGTGGCCAACCTGACCATCATGCAGATCGAAAAAATTATCGACGGGGATCCGCGCTATGAGAGTCTGCCGGCAGGCTGGAAATCAGACAGCCATTACTGCTTGCCTTTTCAAGGCGCAGAATCACTGATGCAGGCCGGTGTCCGGGTAGCCGATCATATGTTACGGCAAATGATGAATGTTTGCGTGAAATCAAAAGCTGATACAGCTACTGTCAAACTGTTTGTCGGTCATGGTGCGTCCTTCCGGCATGCAGCCCATCATCTGGGTATCCTGGAGTTCGAACAACTGGCACAGTACAGCATGTTTCACGCGCAACCCGTTTTAATCGAGTATCTTGAAGACGGCAGCTGGCAACATATTGGTGGTGACTGGAAGTTGCGTGATGGGAACAGCGGGCTCGACTAACCATGAGCCGTCATCACAAGCTGATCCCCCATTATCATGGAACCGAGCACATCAGGGTCAGGCTGCCTGACGATACACAACCATGGCTGCATGGAAAGAAACGCTCATTGCAAATCAGAAGACACAATTATCTGCAAACAGTGCAGCAACTTGCAGATCTGGTGAATAAATACGAATGGAGATGGCCGCGTAAACCAGTGTATTTTTTCAGTGATCTCCATGCCGATGCCGATGCACTGACGGCATCGCTGGTAGCATCAGGTGGTGTCAGGATGCGCGGTGAACATCACCGTCACCTCAAGCTCACGAAACAGGGTAAAGAAGCGCGCTTTCTGATCGGCGGTGACTGCTTTGACAAAGGGCCAAGCAATCTGGCGTTATTACGGGTGCTGAACAAACTGCATAGCATGGGGGCACGCCTTCGTATTCTTGCGGGTAACCATGATGTCCGTGTCATGCTTGGAATGCGTAGTGTAAACAGGATACATGCGCCCGGGTGTGAACACTTTTTTATCCGCATGGGAGCCAAGGCCGTACCTTTT
>JASFVM010000291.1:0-3794 GCA_050049835.1 Gammaproteobacteria bacterium | reverse complement strand
CTGGCCAGCGGCGCATGCAGGTATTTATTCATGGATCTGTTTTATTTTTCAGCCTGCTGTTTAGTGCCGCTGCTATGGCTTTGTTACCCCACAGCCTCATGCCTTCAGTATCTTCCATTATTTCAGTGGGTGCTTCTCTGTATGACAAATTGATCGTACGGCCATTACGCTCGTAGCTGAATTCTGGCAGGTGCTGCTTTTCGAAGTCGGGCAGGTTGCCGGCATCTGTTTTCAGGTAAAGTACATCATCTGCAACCAGGGCGAACATCAGATCGTCTATATAAATGCCGTATCCGCCAAACATGGCCTTTGCTGATACTGGTCCCAGTGGCTGCATCAGTTCAAGTAAATAATCGACAAATTCATCACGCTTTTTCATTAAGCGGTATTCTACCCTGATGACTGTGTTATAAATTCCCGCTAAACCGTTATGACAAGTGAATTGGACAAGGCAACACTATTACAACAAATCGATTATGGTTTGTTTCCGGGCGGCGTACACCTGTTTGATGCCATTGATTCGACGAATGAATGGGCGGGCGCTGAGCTCAGGCAGGGCAGGCAAACGCCTTTCGTCTGCATTGCTGACCGGCAAAGCAAAGGACGGGGACGCAGGGGCAGGCATTGGATATCGCCGCCCGGTGCGAATATTTATATGAGTATTGCCTGGCATTTCGAGTTGCCGACCGGGAAGCTGGGATTATTATCACTGGCACAGGGGGTGGCTGTTATCCGTGCGTTAACCGCTGGCGGAGTTCATGGTGCCTGGCTCAAGTGGCCTAATGATGTATTAGTCAGGCACAACAAGATCGCCGGTATACTTATCGAAACCAGTCAGCTGCGTGCAAACAGTTGTAATGTTGTGATCGGTATCGGTGTTAATTACCGGATGCCGGCGAATGCCATGCCCGAGTCAGGTGTGCGATGGACGGATGTCGTGCATGCCGGCTGCGGGTCGGTGCCGGACAGGAACGGCCTGATCATGAAGTTGATCACAGAAGTGGTCGAAATGTGTGATCACTACCAGGAAAAAGCATTGTTCATATTCAATGAGCTGCAAGGTGACCTGGGGGCATTAACAGGCAGTGAAGTCAACCTGCACCTGGCTAATGGTGCACAAGTCAGCGGCACCGTACTTGGCATCAACCGGCAGGGCGAATTGAGAGTGCGCGTGCAAGGGCGTGAGCGTGTTTTTAACAGTGCGGATGTCAGCTTGAGACAGGTGGATCATGCTGACCATTGATATTGGCAACACGCATATCAAGTGGGCGATATGGAATGATGGCCACATCACTGCGGCGGCTTGTACTGCTTATTCAAAGCAGGAGCCGGACAGGGCTTTTGAGGTCTGGCAGGAGATGCGACCCGAGAAGCCTGTGATGGTGTCGTGTGTTGCTGGCGATGCGCTGGAGCATGCCCTGAGACAATGGATGCAGACCCACTGGTCTGTCGAGCCCGGTTTTTTACGTTCTACGGCCCAAATGGCAGGCGTTACCAATGCCTACGTCGACCCCGCCCAGTATGGTGTTGATCGCTGGGCTGCGCTGATCGCGGCACATTCACTGTACAGTGACCCTGTCTGCATCATAGATGCGGGAACAGCGATTACCGTTGATCTGATGGATACCGACGGTCGGCACATGGGTGGGCGCATCCTGCCGGGACTGAGGATGATGCGTGAAGCTCTGCTCAGCGGTACCGAGGGCATTCACCAGGCTGATGGCAGGACAACTGATTTTGCTGATAACACAGCTGATGCTGTCAGCAGTGGTACACTACATATGCTGATGGCTGCGCTAAACGAGATATGTGATTCAGCGTCGCAATGTCTCGGGAGCAATATGAAAATAATAATAACCGGCGGAATGTCGGAGCAGATAATGTCTATGTGCGATATGCCTGAAATGCTGCATGAGCCCGATCTCGTATTGATAGGGCTGCATACGGTGGCGCGGACAGGGGATGCTGGAAGCTGATTAATGCGCTGGCTTTTTTTATTTCTTCTTGTTCTTAATGCCGGTTACCTGGCCTGGGAACTGAATCGCGACCGGCAGCCGCAGTCAATGCAATATACGGTGCCCCGTGGGGTCGAGCGTATTGTGCTGCTCGAGGAGCTTGAACGCGAACAACCTGCTGAAACCGTCGCCCAGGTGAATGATACGGCCCTTCAGCCACAGGCAGATGAGAAATCCGGCGCTGCTGCAACGCCTGCAGCAGCGGTGGC
Organism: Gammaproteobacteria bacterium; assembly: GCA_050049835.1. Taxonomy (GTDB): domain Bacteria; phylum Pseudomonadota; class Gammaproteobacteria; order SZUA-229; family SZUA-229; genus JABDQW01. The sequence continues at coordinate 1,570 of JASFVM010000291.1, read as the reverse complement.
ATCGGAGACGACCGGGGCAGCGCCAGTGGAAGTTGCATCACTGAATAGCAGCGCTGCTGCGCCCGGGGGCGAGGAACCGGCTGTGGCGGCAGAAAATGAGCCCGCCGTGGACCGTTGTTATACCCTAGGGCCATTCAGTGAAATGAAAACACTCCGGCTGGTTACCCGTGAAATTAAGGATTATGTCATCGAGGCCTCTTTCAGGAGCAGGGAAGAACAGGAGCAATCCATGTTCAGGGTTTATCTCAAGCCTGTTGGCAGCAAGCGGGAAGCAAGGGAGTTGATCAAGGAACTGGTCAGTAACAACATCAGGGACTATTTCATTATTACGGACGGACCTAATAAAAACGGTATCTCACTCGGTTACTTCAGCAACAAGGGCAGAGCTTACCGTCATGCCGAGCGCGTACGTAAACTGGGTTTTGACGCGATCGCCGAGCCGGTTTTTCGCACCTATACCATTTACTGGCTTGATTACCGTATCAAGGCGGGTAATGAAATCCCCCGGCAGATCTTTGATCAGCACCTTGAAAATTCAGCACAAAAACTGAGCCGCAGCTGCAACTGAAAAATATATTGCGGATGCGGGGGGGGTAATCTGCCGAAAAGCGTGTTAATCAGTTGCTTTAACAGTCACCAACCCCTAAAATCCACCGCCTCAAAACGGCATTAATCAGTACGCCGGTCACAAAATTTGCTGGTGTAGCTCAGTTGGTAGAGCAGCTGATTTGTAATCAGCAGGTCGGGGGTTCGAATCCGTCCACCAGCTCCAGATTTTTTGTGCCGTATCAGATTGTTACGGTTGACAGCCGCGTTGCGCTCGCGCAAAATACGCGGCTTGATTTTTGGGAGGGGTTCCCGAGTGGCCAAAGGGGGCAGACTGTAAATCTGCTGGTTCTACCTTCGGAGGTTCGAATCCTCCCCCCTCCACCAAAAAACAGTGGCGAGGGACCAGGGGCGAGGGGCAAGGAAGCGGATGATATTCAGGGCTGGTGAAAGTGTAAATTTGGCTGGTACCCGCATCGATAACAGGTTTGAGACGCCTTGCCACTTGCCCCTCGGACCTTGCCACTGGAACATGCGGGTGTAGTTCAATGGTAGAACTTCAGCCTTCCAAGCTGACTATGTGGGTTCGATTCCCATCACCCGCTCCATATACAGGGGCGAGGGAACAGGGGCGAGTGAGAAGGTGCAAGATGTGAGCCATGAGAATGGCGTTGAGGCGTGACATGTGATCATGAAACGGAGTCGGGATTTTCCTCTCTACGTGCCACATGCCACTCGCAACTGAATCTTGCTCATATAGCTCAGTCGGTAGAGCACTTCCTTGGTAAGGAAGAGGTCACCGGTTCAAATCCGGTTATGAGCTCCAGATTTTAGATTAATTTTGTAAACCAATTTTATTAAACAAGCAATCCGGGGGAGACATTAACAATGTCCAAGGAAAAATTTGAGAGAACGAAACCCCACGTAAACGTGGGCACAATCGGTCACGTTGACCATGGCAAGACGACGCTGACGGCGGCGCTGACGAAGGTCATGGCGGAGCAGCAGGGTGGTGAATCGAAAG
>JASFVM010000289.1:0-3811 GCA_050049835.1 Gammaproteobacteria bacterium | reverse complement strand
AGGTCCTGTTCAGCTGTCTCGAGATTGGATTTGGCGGTAAAGTACTCGGCCCGGATCCTGTCATGGTCAACCCTGGAGATGGCGCCCTTTTCGACCAGCTCCTTGGCGCGGTCATAGTTGGCTTTTGCTGTCTCGTAACTGGCCTTGCGGTCGTTCAGCCTGATCTTGTAATCCGTCGGATCCAGCCTGGCCAGAACCTGGTCTTTTTCAACCTGGTCGCCTTCCTTGACCAGAATTTCCATGAGTTTACCCTCCACCCTGAAAGCCAGTTCTGCTTTCTGGATGGCATCGACGACACCCGGGAACTGGCGCGTATCGCCGGCCATGGCTCCACCCACCACAATGGTTTTGACTGGACGTGATTCCGGTGGCGGCAGCGGTGCTTCTTCGCTGCATGCAGTCATTAAGAATGGCAGAAGTATGCAGGCCAGAATGACCCTGTTTCCGGTGTTCATGAATAAGCCTCTATGTCACAGATGATAGTGCGAGCGATGAATGTTATATCATACCTGCATCATTAGTCATCCGAGAGATTCAGTTCCCGGGCAGCAGGCCAAACATTTTATTGATAGCATACTCGATGCGCGCGCGTACAGTGTTTGCGTCCGCCCCCTGCTGCACTTCGCCTGTAGCCTCGCCCAGCCACATCACATAGCCGGTGTCGGCATCGATAAGCGCAACAATCAGGGCGGCACGGGGTATGTTCTCAAGCAGCTTTTCTTTTGTCTCGGGATTTTGTTTCAAGTCCAGGCTGGTCATATCAACGCCGGTGGCATAGGCAACCAGCATATCCGGGTTATTTTCAGCTTCCACAATTCCGCGCTTGCGCAGTTCGTTATTGATCATGAACTGAACTTCGGCGTCGATGTCAACATCTTGTGGTTCCCACTGGCCTTCCGGATCATATACAAGCTGTGCTGCGGCTAACCATGAATAGGTCTTGTAGCCGGAAAATCTGACTTTGGGGTCTGCAGTGGCATCAACCTCGATATCTTTTGTGGGCGTAGTAGAGCATGCGGTAATGAGTATTAGTATAAATGCAGCGTATGAAAATCGAATCGTATGTTTCATGGTTACTGTCCGGCGGTCACTGGTAATCGTTGATGAGTATTCTATCACTGCATTTTGTAAGTTGAACGTATGCGAGATAACAAATCAAGCATAACGATCAGGCGGTAAATGCTGATTGCAGCAGCCGTACTGCAAAATACATCAGTAGCAGGGCGAGAATTTTCAATGTCCAGGAGACATACCTGTCACTGAATCTGTTGCCAAGCGCCTTGATGCTCAACGCCATGGTGAATTTGGTGAATGAAAGTGTAACGAGAAACAGAAACGCGAATAAAGCTGCATCCGGCAAATCATTCTGTAACAGGTAGGTGCCTCCAACCGTGCTCCAGAAAATATAGGGTGCAGGGTTAAGCAGGTTTATTTTGACGGCGGTCAAAAAGCTGGAAGGCGCTGATTTCGGTTGTTGTGTGAGCGGGGTGGCAACAAGCAGTCTGATTGCGATCCAGGCAATATACAATGCACCCAGTACAGAAATCACTGTTATGAATGTATCGAATTGTCTGAATGAATTTATCAGCAGGAAACTGCCAAGAATAATCGGGCCATCGGAGACAAAAGGCGCAAAACTGGCCAGCAAGCCGGAACGTGCACCATGTAACAAAGTCTGGTGGATTACGTAGATTCCTAACGGGCCGGGTTTAAGTCCGGCAGTACTGCCGAAGGTCAAGGCGGCAATGATCAGTTCCATGCTGCGTATTTGGTTTCTCGCAAAGGCGCGAAGTGCGCAAAGGTTCTTTCTGTAACCATTAGCTGAAATATTATTGCCTTGTAGCTGCTTTGTGTGCTTTGCAGCACGGCAAGAGAATAATATTCTGAACTTGCCCTGTGATCCATAGGATTTTTGCAGGCGCTACAGATAATCATTGATATCAACATCATCAATCTGTTCAGGATCAAGGAAACGCTCGGCATACTTCTTGTAAACGCCGCTGGTAAGGAACAGCTTGAACAGGTCTGCGTCAATATGATTGTCGTTTCGCATGTAACTCATTATGCGGATTGCCTCGGATAGTGTCTTTGCTTTCTTGTAAGGCCTGTCCGATGCGGTGAGCGCCTCGAAGATGTCGGCAATGGCCATCATGCGTGCGGTCAATGACATATCATCCCGGGACAGGCGTTTCGGGTAGCCCTTACCGTCCATGGTTTCATGATGAGAACCGGCTATTTTCGGAACATCGCGTAAATGTTTCGGGTAAGGAAGTTGCTCCAGCATGATAATGGTCTGCGTCATATGGTCGTTGATCTTGTAGCGTTCTTCGGCACTCAAAGTGCCCTTTCTTACCGACAGGTTGTACAGTTCACCGCGGTTGTATTTATGTTCGGGTACATCCAGCCTGAAACCCCAGGGGTTATCTGCCGGGATGCGATCACGCTCCTGGCGCTCGATAATATGTTCGGGTTTGTCAGCAAGCAGATGCTCTGCAACGGGCAACGGCTGACTTTCGGTTTTGCTTTTGCGATTTGCTTCTTCCCAGGAGATGCCAATGCGGTCATCCAGAGTGCGTTTCCATGTCTGTTGTGCAATACGGTTCAGGCGTTCGATCTTTTCATCGTCCATGAATTCGCCACCCTCGTTGCATTCCGCGATGAAAGCAAAATCATCGTCGAGCTGCTGTAGCCTGGCGGATAATGATTGTTGCAGCACTTCCTTGTCGCCGCCTTCCACGAGCTGCTGCCAGTACATTATCTCAGCATCACGTTTCAGCACCTCAAAGCGCATGCGTATTTCATGAATACGATCGTAGATAGTTTCCAGCTTGGTGGCCTTGTCGACAACATACTCGGGTGTAGTGACCTTGCCGCAATCATGCAGCCAGCTTGCTATGTCAAGTACTTCCCATTCCTTGTCGGTCATATCGAAATCATCAAATGGTTGCTCATCGGATGCGCAGGCGGCCTGTGCCAGCATTCTGGTTATCTCCGGTACCCGCTGACAGTGGCCACCGGTATAGGGCGATTTGGAGTCAATGGCGCCAGCAATCAGTTTTATAAACGAGTTCAGCAAGGCCTCCTGCATATGTAACAGCTGGCGACTCTCGAGTGTGACAGCGGCAAAACCGGAGAGTGCCTGGATAAATGACAGACTGGCCTGCTCGCTTTCGGTATTGAGACGTTCAGCCTGTTTGAATAGAAGGCATAACAGGCCGATGTGCTCATAGTTCCTGTTGAGCAACGGCAGGGCGATCATGGTCAGATGGTCGGTTTCAAACAACCTGAGAAGTGGTTTGAATGTATTGTCAGCAGTTTCGTCAATAATCAGGACACTGCTTCTCTTTTTACTGAACAGCTCTACATGGGTTTTGTCGTCTGCCGTTATCGAAGGTAATTGTCCGGTATCCAGATAGTCATGATTGCTTGAACAGATTATTCCAGGGTCAAGTGCATCCTCGTGATCGTTCATCAGGTATGTCAAAACGCCATCTGCATTACTGATAAGCATGGTTTCGCGGCTGATGCTCTGAAGCAATGCGTCCAGATTCTGTTCGCCGGCAAGCGAATTGATCAGGTTAATGAACCGGTTGATCGTTGTCTTCATCAGCTCCATGGTCGTTGAGAGTTCATGGACTTCTTTTATATGCGATTTCGTATCAATCGGTGTATCAAATTCAAATTGTGAAATTTCGGACGCCGCATCAGCGAGCTTGCGCAGGGGCGTTGATATACGTTTGGAAACAAGCCAGATCAGTGGTATGAACGCGAGTGATATGATGATTGTCGCGGTAAATGATTGTGTCCTGAT
>JASFVM010000288.1:0-3823 GCA_050049835.1 Gammaproteobacteria bacterium | reverse complement strand
TCAGTATGATTCCGCTCTTCGCGGAACCGAGCGGTGAGCATCGCTTGGGCAACGGGGTATAGCGCAGTCTGGTCGCGCGCCTGCTTTGGGAGCAGGATGTCGGGAGTTCGAATCTCTCTACCCCGACCAATTATAGGGTCTAGGCTCAAGGTTCTAGGAACTAGGTAAGAGCGAGGTATTTCTCATCCTAGTTCCAAGAACCTGGTACCTGGCTTCTGGAAATAGCGCCCGTAGCTCAGCTGGATAGAGCATCGGCCTTTGAGCGTGCACATGTGCACACTTAGGAGCCTTTACAGGGAATTGACCCTTTTGGGGGAACCTGTAAAGTGGATCGCACTGTATCGGGGAAACCTTAACAGCTAAATAATTTGGGCTGATGGCAATCCCGAGGAAACCCGCGTCACGGGCAACGGGATCCGTAGAGACTATACGTGCGACGCCTGAGATGGTGAAGAGATAGTCCAGACCACAAACCCGATGTATAAATGGGGCGTCGAAAGGCGTAGTTGGTAAGCTAAGCCGAGGGTCGCAGGTTCGAATCCTGCCGGGCGCGCCATATAATAGAAAGGGACGAGGAACAAGGTGATACATTGTAGCCCGGATGCAGCGCAGCGAAATCCGGGTATGGCGTGTGGTCAGACACCCGCCGCAAGTGCAGCAAGGCAGGACGCCGCAGCGCCATGAAATAAATTAGTGGAACAATGGTGGGTGTAGCTCAGTTGGGTGAGCTGAAACCGAAAGTCCGGTGGACTTTCGCAGTTCGGCGAACGCCAGACAGGAGTCTGGCCGGTACCAGCTTGATGCGAAGCAAGGCAGGACGCCGCAGCGCCATGAAATAAATTAGTGGAACAATGGTGGGTGTAGCTCAGTTGGTAGAGCCCTGGATTGTGATTCCAGTCGTCGTGGGTTCAAATCCCATCACTCACCCCAATTTTGCGTGTCATTGCGCACACGCAACTGGATTGTCGCGAAGCGACACAAAACAAAAGCCGCTCGGTATTTACACGAGCAAGGATAAATCTGGCACAATCATTACTTGTGCCTTTTTGTTTGCGTTGTTTGCGTAAATTCTGGGTCATTAGCTCAGTTGGTAGAGCAGGAGACTCTTAATCTCTTGGTCCGGGGTTCGAATCCCTGATGACCCACCAAAAACAAGGGGCTGGCAATTTGTCGGCCCTTTTTTTATTTGACGTACCCCGGTAAACAGATATGTACACTCATCGCTGATTGATTCAGTCTTTGGTTATACATTCAGTCGGATCTACCGGATCCATTCGCGTTGCCCACAAACTGTTAGTCCTGTCCCACCGATAGAGTGTCAGCGGAAATTTGTTGTACTGGTCCGTTACTTCATAAGCGGTCTTGCTTTCAGCATCCCAGGTGAACGTACAATGATAATCATGTCGATAGGTGTGATATTCGATAGTTATCGTGTTGCTGCCGGACGCTATGTCCAGCGTGTAAGCAGGTTCTATTTCTTCACCATTATGACTGATAATCGGATAGTTCGACTTGATCAGGGCATAGCCGTCATTCTTGTAAACAGCCGGCTGTACGCATGAGCTGAGCACAACAGCAATGAATATGGCTTCAAGGATTCTGATATTCATTGAGCGATTAAACCAATGTTATAGCCTTCAACATCCCGTCCGGTAATGTACCCGGCACTCAATCCGATTGTTTTCCAGCCGAACCAGTTCAGTGGTTTGATATTCATTTCCCAGTTAAGGCTTGCACCGATCTCGAATAAAGCTGTGTAGCCTAATGATGCTTTTTCCTGGGTGATAAAATCGTAATAGGAAGAATATATCTTCCACCGCCAGGGCCTTCCGTATGAAATGAGGCTGGTAGGACCACTGTACCCGATTTTAAATTGTGCTGTCTGGTTTCGTGAATTTATATCCAGAATAGAGCTGTCCTCGCTGAATGAATCAGTATGGATATCATTAATCTGTCCACCCAGCTCCAGCTGATAATTTCCGTACCAACGTGAATAAAGCGCTTCCAGCGACAGGGTGCCTGACACGATAGTGGCACTGGTTGTAGCGAATACCGGGGTTGGCGTCGTAGCAGGAGGAAAGGTAATGAGGTCGTCTATCCGGATTTCAGACTGCATATCGGAAGCTGATAATGACACGAAGGGCCGAATCCTGAAATGCTGGGTGATCGGAAAACTGAGGCCAAAGCTGCCCCTCAAGCCGACAAGCTTGCGTTTCAGGTCAATCGATACCGGGGTGTTGTCGTCCGCGATGAACACTGAATCGTCGTCCAGAGTGCCGCCAACCAGCGCAACACCCCAGTAGCCATTGAAAATGTGATCTCTTAACGTGAATTCCGCACTGAAGCCGAGACTGGAGCGTATCTGTTCAGACTGTCTGTTCTCGTCATCGACATTGACGACTGCGCCTTCCAGTCCGGGTGATGTTGCCATATTCACGAAAGCGATAACGCCGGCCCTGATATCTGATTCAGTCAAGACACTCAATCCCGGTAAGGGTGGTTCGGCTTGCGCTGGCGGTAGAGATATCACAGCAGACAGCAGCAGGTATGTATAAAACCGGTATTTCATAGGCTATGTCGGTCCAATGGTGTCGATTCCTGAGACACGCCTGGGTACATGCTGTATCTGGATTACTGGTTGCATATCAGAAGTGATATTGCAGATAAAGAGTATTGTAGTTACTGCCACCCTTGATGCGGCCGAATGCGGAAGAGGTTTCGAAAATCGCGGAGCGATGATGCAGACTGTAGCCGAACCACAAGTCACGTAATTTGTTTGCTCCGAACAGGTCACCGACACTGAAATCAATACTGATATCGATGAAATTGAGCAGGTTGCTGGCACGGTAGCCCTTGTTGTCCATTTCCCTCTGTTCAAGATTGGTGATTTCTTTCACGTATGAGATGCCTTCTGCAGCACCGAGTCGCCAGTCGATTGGCCATTTGATATTCCAGTACAGCTTCAATGCAAGTACATACTCCTGTGTGGGTTGCTGATCGTAGGTGATGCCGCTGTCCGGGTCAGTGTAGGGGTCGGCGGGGCGGTGGTAGACAAATCCTGGCGTAATGTAGACATCGAAAGCCTCTACACCGAAAAGAGTATCAGATACCGGGTGGCCATAGAACAAAGAGACCATCTGGTTGTTCTGTGGGTCATCCTCGACATCCCAGCGCACCAGAATATCACCCATGTTCGATGGTGTTGCCCAGCCGTAAGACAGCCGCCAGTAGGGCTTGGCATCCAGCGCCCGCCTGCTTGCTTTGGCCTTGTCCTCAAAAACGGCGATGCCCAGATACGCTTCGCCGAAAGTTTCTTTATCGATTGAGGCTGAATCGCGTGTATCGCCATCCAGCAACGTAGTCGCCTGGATTCTGCCAAGCAGGTAGAGGTTGCTGATCACATGAAAACGGACTTCGGAGCCAACAGTCAGATCGAATCCGCTACCGATTTTGTTACTGAAGGTCGTGCCGGGGTTGGCAGGATTATCGAAGCCATCAAGGCCGAAGTAACGGTCATTGAACTCGGCGCTTTTAAAACGAAGGGTGGCAAACGGGTTTAATTCCCATGGTCCGGATTCCCAGTAGTAGCGTCCATTCAGATTGGAATAGAAGCGACCTTCATCATCTGACATGAGCTCAAGGTTGGTTTCAGTATTCCTGTCAAGGTAGTAGCGAGCCTGCAGGCCAAAATCTGTTCCGCTGCCGCGTATCTGGTTCTGGTATTCGGCTGGAATATCGAAGAACCGGTAGCGGCCAATTAAACTCAGCTGGAACCTGTCCTCGGTGTAAAGCTTGATACCGCCTGTCAGTCCTCGTAAATAGA
>JASFVM010000287.1:0-3832 GCA_050049835.1 Gammaproteobacteria bacterium | reverse complement strand
GTATTTATATTTCATTGCAGTAATCATGCCAAATGCGGATTATTATGCTAACTGGCTGATTGCTTTGAAAACGGCAGCTTGATGCCTCACGTGGCGTAGAATTTACCTTAAAAACTGCACCGTAGTGTTACAGAATGATTAACTTTTTGCTCTTATAGGGTGCGCGTATTCGACATTGGCGCATAGCCGGTCAAACTATATACATGAGATATCTTTCATGGACATCACTCTTTATATAGAAAGTGATTTAAGTGCAATGTGTGCGAAGCATATGCCCTGGTAAGGTGGGGTTATTTTTCCTGACGCTTTCTTTCAGCCAGTTTGCGCCTGATTGCCGGGCTGTTTTTAGCAGGATCAGAAAAAGCAAAACGGCCGTAGAGAATACACCCATTCATACCCGGGTCGCAGGTTCTCTGTTTTACTCTCATGCATAAACCCGCAGTTTCGTGCGGGCAGTCCCATGCACTGTGCATATGGATTTCCGTCGGGATTTATAAGATCAAAGTATAATTTTACGTTAGAATGCGGGGTGATTTAAAGGTATTCGAGATCGATGAAAATCATTTTCATTAATACCTGGAAATAATATTCCACTACCGTTTCCAATGTTTTTACACGCAAGAGCTTATCGTTATGAGAAAACATATTTATGCCCTGTGTTTCGCAGTTATTGGATTACCGTCGTGTACCTGGGTAGAGCCGACAAAAGAAGGTCTCGATGTGACACTTGTAAAGCCATACAATGTTGAGACTTGTTTAAAGCTTGGCGAAACGACAGCATCCGTTAAACATCAGATTGGGCCGGTAACCCGTAGTGAAGAAAAAGTTGTTGAGGAGCTTGTTACACTGGCGAGAAACAAGGCTGCAGAAATGGGCGGCGATTCAATAGTCACTATTGCTCCGGTCAAAGATGGTGTAATGAGTTTTGAAGTCTATAAATGTGCCGAATAAACGTATTGATCAAGACATAATCATATGGGGGAAGTAATGAAAGCCGTAATTTTTTTGATGGCAGCGCTGAGTCTGATACTAATATCCTGCGATAAATCTGATAATACTGGTGAGAAAGCTGCAATGACTGAAGACGTAACACCCTCCCAGTCAGCAGAAAGCAGTGATCTATCAGCTGCTGATGCAGTGACTGATACGGCTGCAGTGACTGAAACAGGTGCAGTGACTGATACAGGTGAAGAAGGTGCTGTGACTGAAATGATCGAAGCTGCCCCTGCGCAGACGGCCGGCACAGTCGATGGCGAAGCGATTTACCGAAAATCATGTGCAAGTTGCCATATGACAGGTGCCGCCGGCGCGCCAAAAACAGGCGATAAGGCAGCCTGGTCTTCACGCATCTCAAAAGGTATTGATGCGCTTGTTCAGTCTGCAATCGCGGGTGTGCCAGGCACAGCGATGATGGCCAGAGGTGCCTGTGCCACATGTTCCGATAAGGAGATAGAATCTGCCGTCCGTTATATGACTGACCAGTCAAAGTAGCCGGCGTTTCAACAGTAGCCTGGATGATTGTCAATAATCAGCAGTGATCGCCTGTATCTATTTAACGGGCTGTTATGTGGAAAACCCGTGCTATGTGGACCGTGAGCTGGTAAATTCTGCTCTATCAAACGAATCATGAGCCGGGAGTGGTACTATGTCATATGATGCATTGACTATTTCAGCAATAGTAATCGTAGCTGTTCTCATTGTTGTGATGATTCTGATAGGCCGCAGTAATGCCAGTAATGAAAGAAAGATGCGTATACTGGCAAGACACCTGACTATGCTGGAAGGTAATCAGGAAGCGATGAAGCTGTGCAAGGAAATTCATCAAAAATACCCCGACCTTTGTGTTGGCCTTGATTTTACCTTTCGTGAAAGCGGTGGCAACGTGCAAATTGACGAATGGAATTCTGACAAACCGAAACCAAATAGTTAGCTGAGTGCAGCATCAGTATATAAGCAAGCCTGCGCTTAGCTAATTCATTGTATGGATCTGCCGGAATTCAAACGTGTACGGGTATGGGGTGGATGGCTGAGACTTGCTCATGCAAGTATCGGCCTTGCTACACTCGTACTCCTGCTCACCGGCTGGCTGATTGCGGACAGTCCTTCACTGGCTGAATCAGCACAGGACGTGCATTACCTGGCATCCGCCTTTCTGATTTTCGGTCTCGGTATGCGCCTTGTTCTGATGTTTGCCGGCAGGGAGCATGAGCGTTTACACGGACTTTTTCCTGCAACATCAGAACTGGCAGCCATGGCCGCGACTTTGCGTTTTTATATCAGCCTTGGTAGAGCGCCCTTGCCCGGCTGGTATGCACAGAATCCGCTGTGGAAACCGGTATATCTGGTTGTCTACCTGGTGCTTATCATACTTGTTGTCAGCGGTGCAGCCATGTCCGGTAGCACGATATTCATGGGGTTCTATGTGCCTTCTGTGCATGAATTCTGGGCGTGGTTCATGCTCTGGTTCAGCCTGTTCCATATTGCATCTGTGGTCATGCATGATTACAAAAAGCAAACAGCGGATATTTCTGCGATGGTGAACGGTTATCGATTGTTCCTGATCGAACGCGGCCACGGTGGTACAGGCGTTGATGATTCTGTGCAGATAATTTCGCTTGATTCACTAAAGCGGCACGACTAGCTTCGGCTGCTGGATAAGTAAACCGCAGGATGTCATTTTATGTCAGGAAAAATCAGCCTATTACTGTCATCGTTGCTGTTCTCGCTGCCTGTAATGGCTGCCAGTCATTGTGTAATTCTTCAATACCATCATTTCAGTGACTCCACCCCGGGCATCACCAGTGTGACGCCGAAACAGTTTGATGATCACCTTGATTATCTCGAACGTCATGATTTCAGGGTTTTGCCACTGCGTGATGTGGTGGAAGCGCTTGCAGGCAAACAGCCGTTACCGGATCGCTGTGTGAGTCTGACTGTCGATGATGCCTATATTTCTGTATATCATAATGCCTTCCCTGAACTTGAAAAACGGGGTTGGCCGCTGACCGTCTTTGTGAACACGGAAGCAGTTGATCAAGGTATTCCCTCATATATGTCCTGGGACCAGATCCGTGAACTGGCCAGGCAGGGCGTCACCTTCGAGAATCATGGCCATGGCCATATTCATATGATCCGCAAGCACCGCGGCGAAAGCGATGAGAACTGGCGCCAGCGCATCATCCGTGATATCAAGACGGCCCAGCAGCGCCTCACTGAAGAAACCGGAGTCGCCCCCCGGTTGTTTGCCCACCCGTATGGTGAATACAGCCCGGCTACACTGGAAATTATCAGTAATATGGGGCTTGGCGGTTTTGGACAGCAGTCAGGGCCTGCCTGGCCTGGTGCAGATATTCGTGCCTTGCCGCGTTTTCCGATGGCGGCGACTTATGCTGAGATGCAGAGTTTTATAACCAAGGTGAATTCGCTGCCATTACCGCTAGTAGCGGTTGAACCAGCTGACCCGGTGGTTCCGTTAGGGCTGGTCCGGCCTGTTCTGACGCTGAGACTCAAGCCGGGCAATTACTCGAAATCTGCCATTCAGTGCTATGTCGACGGCAGCAGCGATGTTGCAATCAGCTGGTCAAGCGAAATCCCCGGGCAGTTCACCGTAACCCCTGATTTTGATCTCGGTCCTGGTCGCCATCGTACCAATTGCGCTATGCCATCAGTCGAGAAAGGCCGTTTCCACTGGTATAGCCACAACTGGTTTATCAGAAAGGACGATGGCAGCTGGTATGCGGAGTATTAAAAATACAATAAAACAATAAGTTAAGTCGAACTAAGGCGTGCAACCCCGTCTGCCTGATTGAATATATTAGGAAAATCTAATATA
>JASFVM010000046.1:0-12066 GCA_050049835.1 Gammaproteobacteria bacterium | reverse complement strand
ACCGTTGTACGTGACATTCGTACTGACGAATGTCAGATCGGCGCCGGTCTGATTGAGATCATCGATAACCTGGACAGTATGTACTTCAACGTCCGTGCCGGTCTCGTCGAACACGGTGCCACTCGCAGGATCGTATAGGACCGGGATTGTCAGCGTGTAGGTAAAGGGCTCGCCGATACCCACCGTGGTCATGCCGGTTGGTACCTTCTTACTGATGGCCTCTACCGGTATGAATAGATCCTGGCATTTGGTGCTGAAGTTGTAGCTCGAGCCATTGACGAACCACAGTTTGTGATCGACGTTGGCGCAAGCCATGTTGCCGGTGTATTCAACGTTGTCAAAAACGATCAGGTAGATCGATGGATCGTTGGTCTGGTAATTGAGCGTTACATCAAGGGGGTTGCTTGCCGGCCAGTTGCGGAATGTACAATTGGTATCGATGGTGATCTGGGTGATATTTTCAGTAACGAACTTGTTGACAGTGACCGGATCACTACCATCAATCAGACCATCACCAGGGCTGTTCGGATCGGGAAACGTGGAACAAAATTCACCCGCATGCGCAAAGGATGCAAAGCACATTAACAAGACGAAAAACAGCAGTGAGGCAAGGAACCCGGAACGGCCTACCATGTAGTCGCCCTCCCTGGCATTACAATAACTTCTGGTCTCGGATAGTTACAGATTTGCAGGAGTCTTGCTGCTTTGTCAGAACCTCTTACCAGTAATCCCTGTTTATTGTTGTTAATGCAGAAGTCGCTATAAATATTTTCAGCAGCCAATAGCCCGCTGTGCGCAATAAATATTATTTTTATTACGAGCAATGTCACGCCATGCAATACAAATAGCGGCTGCATAATAATTTTGGAATTTCTCCCCAGTCAAAAAAATAATTGTTTTCATTTTTTTTAATCAACGCAGGCGTACTGATAGCAGACCGCCAGTTGAATTCATTTTTTTGAGTTTGTGAGTGTCGATCAATACCTTGTATTCATCGAGAACAAACAGGATTTTTGGACAGTTATAGATATATGTGTACCGACCGGTTATTACTGCTGATCGGATACATGAGTGATTGGTTACATTTATAGACGCATAGCATCCATGTATTTCATTGCTCCGGATGGAAATGCTTCCGCGATGGTCATGAGCACGAAAACCCCATCCTGCAGCATGCATTTCGGGTCACCACGCTACCCGCACGCATATGTAATACATTTACAATAACGTTGTCAGGCTATATACCGTCCTCAGATATTGTTGTATTGAGTATAGGAGATAGATTTCAGTTTATGTAAGCAATATCGACAAAAATGTTAAAAAAACCGAATTTATATTATTGATGGTTTTATTTACCGACTCTATGAATCCAGGTGTATCGTATGAAATACCGATTCATATGATCCGAATAACATCAATCCAGATACGCAGACTTTTTCAGGCGTCATCGAAGCTTCTTTATCCGAGTCGTTGAAAGATAAAATGCAGGGCATGCATCCATGCACGCCTGTTCGGAATAAAATAATTCCCAGCCTTACGTGGCCGGCAGGAAGTCTATCGGATAAAGGATAGTCACTGGAGGCACATCCTCCTTGGGTCCGAAATTGAACTTGAGAACACGTGCAACGATACGTGATTCCAGTGCGGGTGAATCCATATCACTGGAATCCAGCTTACACATCGACACTGCACCGTCCGGTTCGATCGTCAAGCGTAAAACCATCTTGCCCTGTAAAGTCGGGTTGCTGCGCAACTCGCGGTTGTATATCCGGTAGAGTGCAGCCTTGTAGCGATCGAACACAATCTGTATTTCTTCATCTGTTCTGGATGGTCCCGGACCGTCGCTCAACGGCCGCTCTTCACCGAAGAAATCACTGCCGATAGCACTTTCAACGCGTTCGAATCCGACACCTTTCATACCCTTGCCGGCACCACCGACATCACGGCTCAGTGACGCCGTACTTATACCCCCGCTGGAACCGCCTGCCTGTGCTGTCACAATAGAACGTGTCGCCCGTTTGGCGGTTTTGCCAAGACTGTTAATACTTGCCTTGGCACCGAGCTTCTCATCAACCTGGCTGGTATTGATCAACTCGGAGAAGTCCTTCTTGAATGCCATCAGGCCTGCACTCTCTGCACTCTTGCGAGCAACTTTTGCTTTTTCTGTAGTTGGCTCAGGTGCTTTTTTCTTCGGCCGTTTTTCTTTCGGCGTTTCTTCCAGCGTTTTTTCAACCTGTCGCGGTGGCGGTGGTGGTGGCGGCTCCTGTTTCTGCACAATGAGTTTTGCCAGGCGCTCCGGCACCTCAATCGGTTCGATGCGATCAGGTATCGGGATTTCCCATAACGGGATCAGCGAACCAAGCATGAAGGCTAGAAACAGACTGATCAACAAGATGCGTCGATAGCGTTTCTCGTCTTCATCATTACCCGACCATGGCATAACCATCTGCCGGAATGGAATTTTTGTCATTTCACGTTCAATGACAAACTCGTGTTTAACTTCTTCCTCGGCCTCCTCCAGAAAAACACTCTCATCATTGAGAATATTGATGCGTGCCGACAGTGTCTCGACAGCCTGTTCACTGTTGTTATATTTTTGTTGAAGTTGATTTACCCTGGTGTCATAGTTGACAACAAGGTCGTGTGCACGTTGCGTTTTCTGGCGCGCCTGTTCCTGGTCGAAGTCCTCGCCCCAGAACATGTTGGCAGCGCCAAGCTTATGCAGCTGGTCGAGACGATCACTGATTTCACTTAGCAATGTATAGCGATTGCGCTCTACCAGTAATTGCTGCAATTCCGAATCGAGTTGTTTTTGCTCATCTTCGGCATTGACAAGATCATCGTAAGCATCGTTCAGCTCACGATTGATATCATTCTGACGTTCTGAAATACTCTTGCTCACGTAACACCGCCAGCCTAGCTGTTTGAAGCCTGTTTATGTTGTGATGCTTTTTGAATAACTGCCAGGGAAATCTTTCCATAACCCGCGCTGGTACAGCTCGACATAACTTTTTTCAGCAAATTGAATGGCAGTGTTCGGTGAGCAAGCACGGTAATTTCCTTGCTTTCCGCCACAGCCTTGGTGTTGATGCCAATAACTTTTTTCTGTTGTTCCAGCAAGCGATCACGAATAGGTTCGATAACAGCATTCCTGGAATCAATAACATCCTGTGTGCTAACAACAACATCACCCTGTACCAGCACATTATTTTCGGTAACCAGCACTACGATAGTTTCGCGGGGTTTGGCATCAACAACCGAATCCGGCAGCTTGATTGCTTTGGGTGCATTAAGCACGTCACTGGAAGATGAGTTAACCAGCAGAAAAAAAACCAGGATGGTGAACACATCCATGAGTGACACAAGGTTCAGTCCTTGCAGCTTTTTACTGCGACCTCGCTCCATACGCTTTATACGACGGTTCTGTTTCACGGTGCATCACCTATAGAGACATTGGGGAATAACTCGATTTCCTGCGGCTCGGGATTATCACCCTGGACGACTTCTGCCACGCGCACTACATCCATCACTGTTATAAGAGTGTGGTATTCGATATCCGGCTCCATTAATACCGTTGCATCAGTTTTATCCCTGTACTGGGATTTTATTTTCAGCAGGTATTCTGTAAGCTTATTGAGATCATAATCTTCTTCGACTTTCGGGAAACGTGCGATCACTGATCTGCCATTACTGATTTCAAGCCCTTTGTTGCGCACCACAACCTCTATTGCCATCTTGGCTTTCTCGGGTGTATTCGCATTGTTACCAGCCGGCATGTTCAGCTCCATGATGGTAATACGCGAAAACACAGCAGTGATCAGCAAAAAGGGCACCAGCACGACCATCAGATTAAGAAAGGTCGTGATATTGAGTTCAGCAGGCTCACTTGCTGCCCGCCTGTAGTGATGCCCTCTTCTAGCCATTCTTGGCCGCCAGCTCTGATTGGCGTTTGGTGAAATCAGCAATCAGATTCAGTGTTTTCACTGAAACCATCTCCATACCATCGATAATCTCACTGGTTCTGGATGAAATCATGGCATGCATCAGAAGAAGCGGTATAGCAGCGATCAATCCGAAAGCAGTCGTGTTCATCGCAACCGAGATACTGGCAGACAGCAGGTCTGCTTTCTCAGCAGGATCGGCATTTGCGACTGCTGAGAATGCCTCGATCAGACCCATAATCGTGCCGAGCAGCCCCAGCAAGGTTGCGATGTTGGCGAACAATGCAACATACGGTGTACGCTTTTCAAGCTGTGGAATAATTTCCATCATGCTCTCTTCCATTGCTATTTCGATATCATCGCGACGTCGTACCGAGCCCTGACGAGCAAGCCCCATTGTCAGCAACTTACCAATAGCTGATGTGTTCTCAGCAATCATTTTGCGAGCATTATCAAACTTGCCTTCTTCCAGTACTGGATGTATTTCGCTCCATATACTGCTGTTGGCTGTACGGACATTAATCAGCTTTATCCAGCGCTCTATGGCAATTGCGCTACCTATCGTAAACACAATCAGTATGGGATACATGAAAGTCCCACCTGTCTGGAAAAAATTAATTATCGTTTCAAAGAAACCCATGTTATTACCCTCGTTATTAACTTAGATGATTGTGTCATTTGGCCTGGCTCAGCTCGTAGAAGTCGAGTTCACGCATAAAAACTTCTTTATCGACCAGCCTGTTACTTTCATCAAGCAGGCCTGAAGTCAAACTGGTTTCAACTCCCACCTCTGAATTTTTCCAGGGGACGATATAAAGTGATTTAGGTGCTTCCTTGTTACCGATGATGGAAATACCTGACAACTCCTTTACATCATCCTCTGCATGTGCAGTTATGAGTATAGCAAGCATAAAAAAAATCGCGGCAAATGGCTTCATAAATTACTCCTAACTTCCCATTCTGTTTTTAAGATCCGCAATCCATATCTGTACAGATTTATCATCTGGAACTTCTTTCTGATATTTCTCATACTGCTCAAGTGCACACTCAAGGTCACGTATATACAAATCGCATAAAATACCGAGGTTTTTTATAACCGGCAGATAATCAGGATTCTTTGTCAGTGCATTCGTATAGGCTTTTCTGGCATCATCGAAGCGTCCTAACTTTCGATAAAGCAGACCTAGCTCGTTATTTGCGACAGGATGCGCAAGATCAATATCAAGCGCCTTCATCAGGTATTCCTCAGCCTGTTTGTCGTCGTCTTTATAGCGATATGCCATTGCAAGATTGATATAAGGCGCAGGCAGACGTTGCTCCTTTTCGATAACAGAATTCAATAAAGCGATAGCTTTATCATATTCCTGCTCGTTCAACGACTGCACTGCTCTGTCGAACTCCTGCTGCACATCATTGTCGACAACAATGTCCTTGATATCAGATCCGGCGGAATTTTTCGCTGGCTCTATGGCGCAGGCATTCAGTAGTATTGAAACCAGGATTACGCACAGTGGCAAAACCAGTAGCCTAATAAGTCTCATTACATTTCCTCCTTCACCATGGCAGTAGTATCAGAAGTCGATCCGTCATCATCAAGACGCTGCTCGGGGCCCGGTTCCGACTCTTTTCCGTTTTTCTGGTCCTTCGGCTCCCCTGGTTGACGTACATTTTCCTGTGCTGATTGTTTATCTATAGCCTTTGGTACGATAGAAGCAACAAATGTATTTGCTATCTCGGGTTTTGCATAACGCGCTGGCAGCAAAACCGCAAGCTTTTCGAAACTCTTGTCTATCCACTCGTTGTATATACCAACCGTGAGTAATTCCAGGTTCTTTTCGTGTACGTCGATGGCTTTTTCTTCGAATGGATAAGCCTGCTCTTCCAGCACAAGATTGTACTGTTCCAGTTCGAGCTCACTGAGATTGTCAGGTCGCTCTGAATTCATTAACGCACGGCTGAAATGGAAATATATTTCGGCAAGCTGGAAGGTAGCCGCTGCGGTAACGTCACCGACCTCATAGTCCACCAGCTTGCTGTAAGTATCGATTGCTGTTTTCATGCGATTGTTTTTCCTGTCCAGATTTTTCTTGAACGGCTTGACCAGCTTGACCTGATAAAACGCGTCCAGACTCGGCTCGGCGAGCACCAGGGCAGCGTGCGCCGCAAGATAGCGCGTACGATCAGTGCGTTCAGCACCGGCGTTTTTGTCAGAGCTGACGATTGCATTCAATTGCTTCAGGTATTTCTTGTCATCACCTGTGTTCTTGTATATCGTTGCCATCTTGTTTCGTGTTTCAATGGCAACCTCAACCGGCCGCGGAAACGCAGCAACATACCGGCTGTAGATACGCAAGGCGTCTTTTGTCGAACTGGCCTGTTCATACAACTCCGCAGACTGCTGTAATGCTTCACGTTTCAGGTCATCATTATCAGTTTCGGATTCTATTCGTTCGAACTCCGCAGCCGCCTTCATTAACTTGCCGTCTTCCTTGTAAACAACGGCAAGCTTCTTGCTGATCTCAGGCTGCAATTTGTGTTCCGGGAAATTTTTACGGAAGCCTTCAAGAACTGTTGCAGCGGCGCTCCAGTCTTTTAGCGTAATCAACGATGCAGCCGCATCGTATTCGGCATTAGGCCTTATTTTCGATGTCGGCGTAACTTTGGCGACGCGCAGGAAATGGTTCGCTGCTTCACGGTGTTTTTCCAGCTTGCTCGCCTGTTCACCCTGTTTATATATCGACGCAGCAAGATTCTCTGTCAGCTTTTCACGATCCTTGTGCCCAGGATCCGTCATCACAAGAACCTGTGTATAGGCTGCTTCGGCTTCGTTGTAGTTTGTCAGGTCAAACGAGGCATGGGCGACAACCAGCCAGGCAGAACGCAGCAGCCTGGTCTCTGCTTTCGGGTATTTCTGGATCAGCATACGCCCTGTCTTTACTGCCAACGGATAGTCTTTCAGCTGGTATAGATCGTCTGCTGCAGCCGCCAGTACCGTCGCAGCATTTGGATGTTCAGGAAATGTTTCGGCAAATTTGAGAGAACTACGGATAATTTCACGCTTGACGACAACACGATCTGAGGAGGGTGCAGTTTTGAGATATTCACGGTACGCATATACTGCCGCATAACCGGCTTCGGCAGACTTTTCGTGGCCAGGATAATTATAGGCTGTGCGTTCAAACTCGAGTGCCGCATCAAGGTAGTTTTTGTTTTCGAGCATCAATCCTGCCAGCTGGTAATTCAGCACTGGTGCCTGCTCATCTTCAGGGAAGCTCGCCAGATATTCGCGATACCAGTGTATTGCTTCGTTGTAGTTTTCCTGCTTCTGTTTCTTTAGCCGCTTGTCCTGGTACAGTGCATGATAGTGATTCGCCAGGTCAGACAGGTTTGATTTCAGGAAGGTAAGCACAACCGGAAATTCCTTTATATCGAAGAACCTCCAGTAGGCTGCATTGACACCATATGTGGTTGAATAGTTTTTCTTCGCGTCAATGACAAGCTTCGGAAAACCGCCTTTATGATAAATCTCGATTACGCGAATATTGAAATAGGGTGAATCCCTGTGCAGGGGGTTGCGGTCTACAAAACTGTTATACGCTTGTGCAGCATCATTGTAACGGCGTTTATCCAGATAGTATTCACCCAGATGGCTGTAGATACTCGGTTCGTATTCACGCGGCCCGGCCTTGTCGAAAAACTCGACAATAGCCTCAGCGCCACCGAGATATGAGAAACTCAGACTGATAACCCGATACGTATCGTCGATGCGTTTTTTCTCGATTTTGTTGTCAACCTGTGACAGGTCGTAGCCTTCGTCGATCTTGTGATCGAGCATTGCTATGTAATCCTTGAGTGCCTCTTCATAAAGATCCTGTTTGAAGAATGACCATCCCTGCTTGTACAAAGACAGTTCGTAGAATGCCGATCCTTTACCAATGTCGAGTACAACCTGGTAAGCCTCTTCAGCATCAAGATAGCGTTTACGTGAAAAGAAATACTCGGCACGCCGGAACTGTGCCTCGTCGAGATGCCTTGAACCAGGATATTTTTCCACAAGAGTATCCAGGGTTTCGATCGCCTTCTCTACCTGGCCGGTCTCCTCGTACGCCCTTGATAACTGATACACCACCTGGTCATTGCGCTCGTACAGAGGATATTTTTCAAGCAGGCCCTTGTACAGCTCTATAGCTTCCATCGCACCTGCCACCTGCAGGTCTTCTGCATTGCCGGTTGGCGAATCAATGCTGAAGTTACCGGCTGCCAGTTTCTGTTCTCTGGTTGCACGCTCACTGAATGCTTTTTCAGATTCACTCACATCCGCGATAGCATTTGACTGTTTACTGTTTTGCTGTTCATTGTCTTCGCTTACAGCTGTTGCCTGCCTGCTGCCAACAACCGGGACTGCCGGCGAATCCATCTGGGCGGCTTGCGTAGCTGCAGCAATTCCAGCAGGCTTTGTTTCACCGGCTGTTGAAACTGTTGCTGATAATTCCTTCCCTGTATCAGCGTCATCGTTCGACAACTCGATATAATCACTGCCGCTGTCAGATGTGACAGAATATTCTTTCTCGATTTTCAGATCGGCCAGCCGTCGAATAGCTTCCGGCGTCATCGCTGTTTCGGGCGTTTCCTCCAGAAAGCGCTGATAGCTCTGCAGTGCCTTCTCAAGGCTGCCCTCGATCTTTTCTTCTTTTATTTCGATATCAACATCGCTGAGGCTGGCCAGCGTACCCTGCTTGCTGTAGCCGGCGCACGCAGCCAGGGAACCCAGCGCCATGGAGAGGACGATTCGCATACAGACGCCGTTTCTGATTAACAACATCATTGCGCTTCCCCGGGTGTAATATCCTGCTCTGCGTGGACATTCGACTCTTTGACAGGCTCGGCATTTTTTAAAGTAGCTTTTGCCTGCTCCTGCAGTGCTTCTATCTCTTTTTGCTCCTGCGCCTTGGTAGCACGATCATAACTTTCTGCAAGAGCAAACCGCGCCTTCACCTGGTATTCCTCAAGACGTTTACGTCTGCGATCAAGCTCATTAATGGCAAGCGTTTCGAGCATTCTGCCCTGCCTGGCCATGATGCCACGCAAATTGATCTGTGCAGTTTTTATGCGGGTACGTAATTGCTGTATCGGAATGGTATAGCCTTCATAACTTTGCGTTGCCGCCTGGCGCGTGCGCACAAATGAACGATAACGCTTGTTCATTTCATCGATTTCATCTTCAAGCTCCTGGAGATGTTCATACGCAGATGTCAGACGTGAATCGTATGCCTGGTTGATCTGCCACTGCATCAGTCCATCAAGCCGTTGCAGTCGATAACTGATTTCCTCGTTGACTGTTTCCGGGTTGGCCTCAAGGTCAACTTTAATCCGGGCAAGCCTGTCGATTACGCTGCGCTCATTTGCCGTGGCCAGGTATTCAGGCCGGCGTGATACAAGCAGGGACTGTATCCGGTCATTGAGGCGAGCCCGCTGCTCAACGCGTAACTTGATGCGTGAATCGAGTTTTTTGAATTCTTTTTCTACTTCCGGCAGCAGCGGCTCGTAATACGCCTTGCGAATCGCAATGATTTCCTCGAAGGTTTCCAGATTATCGAGCCATACAGAAAGATACTCGCGTAAATCAGCCAGGTCCTTGTAATTTTTCAGGGATTCCTGGAAATCATGACTGGCAAGCAGCTCCATGATGTAACGGGTTTCCGGGCTTTCCGGCAGATCACGCAGATTAACAACCCAGTTTTTGTCCTTTTCCGCATTCTTGTCGATCAGCGCCAGCAGAAATTTGCCTTCACGTATGCTTTTGATAGAGGCATCCAGGTTATCAATCTCGTTACCGAACACATCCAGCGCCTGGCCATACATAATGGCCGCCTTGCCATGCACATCAAGTTTGCTGTAGGCGTAGGGCACCGCCATCATAGCTTCCTGTACCGATGCATTTGTTTGCAACCGACCGTGCAGCACGGTCCATGGCACCAATGCACGGTCAAAGCGTTTTTCGGATACTTCCACCCAGCCGGCACCCAGCAACGCACGATTTGAAAACGGCCCATCCAGGCGTACACGATCGAAATAGATCCTGGCTTTGTCTGGCAGGCCGGCATCAAGATAGGTGTATGCCAGTTTGAGATTGCCCTTGTCTTTCAGCGCAAGCACAGCTTCATCAGCACTGCTGATTTCGCCCAGCTGATCAAGCATGGCCAGGCCCTGCTCCTGCTGGCCACTGAGTAAATACGCCATGCCGAGGTTATATTCGGTATATCCCTCGTATTCTTCATCCCCACGCAGGGATTTCAATAATTGAATGGCATCCGAAAATTTCCCGGTAGCGACGTAGATCTGCGCTCGCAGAAAGGTCTCATCATTGGCAATTTTCTCCGGCATATCGCCCCTGACCAGTTCAATCGCGTGTAATGCATTGACATATTCCTGCCTGCGATAATAAAGACGCGCCAGTCGGTAGGCTGCATCATTGCGTTCTGCCGGATCGACATTTTCATCCAGCACACGGTTCAGCGCGCGACCCGCCCGCAAGTGCATACGGTAAGAAAGTTCTATATCGCCAACGCTGAATTCCGCCTGGTCACGGTGGAAATTGAAGCTGTCGAGCTCGGGTTCATCCAGTGCATAATACTGTCCGAGCTCATTATCAAGGTGCGAGATGGCTTCAAAAAAATCTTCCTGATAGGCATGATAAAGAATCTCGCCATAGAAGACATCGCGCAACTCCTGATGCGGTCGAATGCCCCCCAACACCAGTGTGGGTAGCATGCATAGCGCTGCAATATAATAACGCACGTTTCTACCAGTCCCTGAACTTGATATCCTTTTCGATGACATCGGGGCCGGCTATCTTGATCTCGACAAACTTGGGGCCGACTTCCTTTACCACTTTATAACTGGCACTGCGTTTGTACTCACCACCCGCAGCCGCCTTGCCGATATAACTAACCACCAGACTGTGTTCACCGGTTTTGATGTTGCCGGTATAGATCTTCTGTACGCCACCCTTTTGCAGGGCTTCGAGTTCGCGGAATGTATAGAGATGTTGTGCTATCACTTTTTCATCGAGCTTCAGCTGCACTGAGTCAAGACGAAAGTCATCACCTGCGTTCATCGAAATAAACAACGAAACCTGTGTGTTTGACGGGAACAGCAGTTTTTCCTCGAGCTGGGTAAGTTCGGATGTCAGATCAAGCACATCCTTCTTGATGTCCTGCACCTGCTCGTCCAGGCCCTTGATCTGGTCCCGGGTCACTTCATTGGCAATCACGCTGCCAGCGAGCAGACACATGAATGCAAAAACAGCTGCCCGACCCAGTGATCGGCATCGTGTAAATACGGAAATGATATCCATAGTCCCAGCCCTTGTGATGTGTATATTCAATAACTTCAATGACATAACTAATTAATCTGTTTTTTTGGTTTTATGCAAAACGAGTGCTGACCCTGACACGTTGTCGCCCGGTGCCAGCAACAGATATTTGGATCAATTAGTTTTTTTAGAATTTGGGTGGATTTTGTATATTTGGCTGCAACTCTACTTATAGACCATTTCGTAAAAATTTTCGTCAAGACTGACAAAAAATCCGACAATGAAATAAATCGATAACATCAAACAGCTAGGCGCTGATCGCAAGGCCCGTATCAATCATTATGATTACCAGATAACCAGCATGAAAGCTGAATCCGGTGTGTCGAGCGGAATCGAGCGTCAAAACTTATGGCTGTTGTGTATTGATATTAGATCATTATACTTATTCTAAATCCTTGCAAAGGTAGGCCGATAAACAATAACAATAACTGTCGACCGCAATCATTCAGCTCTTGAAACCGTGTTTTTCACGGAGGGGAACGGATATGTCCCGCTTGAGATGGTTGCAGTACTTATGGCTTATCACTTCTGCAAGATCCTTTGTTGCAGGTATTGCTCTGGTTCTTTGCCAACCTCTTTATGTCCTCGCGTTTGAGTTTAGCGAGGCAGAAGTCACTGAAAACAATGGCATATTTCATATTAGAATCGCAGCCGTTATTACTGCGCCGCCCGCATACATTCGTGCAGTACTCAGTGACTACCTGCATATCTATCGCCTGAGTCCGTCCATCATCGAAAGCGAGGTATTGC
>JASFVM010000045.1:0-12075 GCA_050049835.1 Gammaproteobacteria bacterium | reverse complement strand
TGCCGCACTCAGTATCCTGTTGCACGATGGCATTGGCGACACTATTCGCATATCGCTGACACCGGAACCCGGAGCCGACAGAACCCGTGAAGTCATTGTGGCACAGGAAATACTGCAGACCATGGGGCTGCGCTCGTTCGTGCCACTGGTCACCGCCTGCCCGGGTTGCGGCCGCACCACCAGCACTTTTTTTCAGGAACTCGCCTCGCAGGTACAGGCCTATTTGCGGCGACAAATGCCGGAATGGCGCAGGCAATACAGCGGTGTCGAGAACATGAATGTGGCGGTCATGGGTTGCGTGGTCAACGGGCCGGGTGAGAGCAAACACGCCAATATCGGTATCAGCCTTCCGGGTACGGGCGAACGCCCGGTAGCACCTGTTTACGAGGACGGCGAGAAAACCGTGACGCTAAAGGGCGATAATATCGCGGATGAATTCGAGCAGCTGATCAACAACTACGTTGATCGTACCTATACAAAACGAAGCGGCTAGCCCGCATTGCTCACCGGGATCGCGGGAGCTGGCGAAGGATTCATGTTCACTGGCGCAGTTCTGGAGCGAAAAGCATAGCCATAGCTTTGGTTTGAGCGCAGAACAGGCATGCGGTCATGAACACGAGCCATCCCCCGCGATCCCGGTGAGCAATGCGGGCTAGGCAGACGCTTTTTGTGATGTCAGCTGGCGCCGTTGCCTGACGGCTTCGGCCAGTTCCTGCAGCAGCACCTCGGTCGTCTCCCAGGCAATACAGGCATCAGTCACACTTTGCCCGTAGGTGAGTTTCTGCCCCGTGATCACATCCTGCCGGCCTTCGACCAGGTTACTCTCCATCATGACACCAATGATGCGTGACTCGCCTGCGCGGATTTGTTTGGCTATAGCACGGCAAACATCGGCCTGGCGACGGTAGTCCTTGTTGCTGTTCGCATGTGAGCAGTCCACCATCACTTGCGGGCGAAGCTCGTTCTGCTCCAGTTGTTCGCAAGCATGGTCGATGCTGTCGCTGTCATAATTCGGCTTGTTGTTGCCGCCGCGCAATATGATGTGACAATCGTTGTTACCCCGGGTATAGAAAATTGCCGAGTGCCCTTTCTTGGTCAGCGACATGAATACATGCGGACGTGAGGCGGCATTGACAGCGTCAATCGCAATCTTGTAACCGCCATCGGTACTGTTTTTGAAGCCGATCGGGCAGGACAGGCCGGATGCCAGTTCACGGTGTCCCTGGCTCTCGGTGGTGCGTGCGCCAATGGCCCCCCAGCTGATCAGGTCGGCATAATACTGTGGGCTGATAAGATCCAGAAACTCGGTACCCGCAGGTACACCCTCTTCCGCCAGATCGAGCAACAGGTGGCGTGCCAGGCTCAGTCCCTTGTTGATATGAAAACTCTCATCCATATCCGGGTCGTTGATCAGGCCTTTCCAGCCAACGGTAGTACGCGGTTTTTCGAAGTAGACACGCATGACGATGCACAGCTCGTCTGCCAGGCCATCGATCAGCGGTTTCAAACGGCTGGCATACTCTCGTGCCGCATCAGGGTCATGCACAGAACAGGGACCGACAATGACGACCAGGCGATCGTCTTCACCGTGCAGGATTTTATGGATTGAATCACGCGTCCGATAGACGGTCTCCGAAGCCGCGTCAGTCATCGGGAATTCGTTATGCACTACTTCCGGCGGCTGAACCTCGTGGATACCACTTATTCGAACATCGTCGGTTTTATAAATCATTGATACTTCCAGTCATTCAGAACCCGCATTATATTGCATCTGTCGCAGAATTTCCGGCAACTCGGCCAGACTCCGGATATGGTGATCTGCCTCGCATTCGGTGTGACTCCAGTCGCGATCACTGCGGTTGATCCAGACTGTGCGGATACCGGCTTCGCGAGCGCCGAAAATGTCCCTGTGCTCATCATCACCGATATGTACCGTTTCTTCGGCTGCAGCACCGGCCATGGCCATGGCGGTTCTGAATACCAGTGGATGCGGCTTCTGCTGGCCCACCTCGGCAGCTGATACCGAAAAATCAAACCAGTGCCCGATACCGATCAGATTGATATCCGCATTGCCGTTGGTAACCGCCGCCAGGGTGTAGTCGGCACTTAAATCATCCAGCACCGGCTGCACATCGGGATACAGTTCGACACGCTGGCGCGCCCGGAAAAAAACCTCGAATGCTTCATCGATCCAGTCATAATCGATGCCGATCTCATCACTAAGGGCTTTCAATGACTCAATGCGCAGCCTCGACATGTCATGCAACAGGTCAGGACGCTGTTGCATGAAATCACGACGTTTGTGGTGCAAGGTTTCGCTGTCATGACGTTGCGTGATTTCCGGTACCCGCTGCTGCATCCATGCGTACAGTTCGCGCTCTGCAGCCACGATGACCGGCTTGCACGGCCACAAGGTATCATCGAGATCAAATGTCAGCAGCTTGATGCGTGACGACATCAGTTGGGTCACCACAGGGTTGGTTGATGCAATGACGCCGGCAAATTAATTACGGCGGATTCGGGTCACGTAACCGCTACCCGACATGTCCTGCTCAAAACGTGTCAATGCGGCGACTGCACCGGACTTGCTGGCAAAAAAGCCGAAGCGTACATTGAATCGAGGCTCATCGCGTTTGTTCCTGTATTCATTGATATAGGCATTGAGCTGTTGTGACTCGAGCTCAGACTTTCTGCGTAAGGCATTCTCTGCATCGGCGAATACGCCCACCTGGATGGTATAGCGTGCATCATCGGCACCAGCTGTATCCAGCAACGGCGGCTTCGTTGCTGTAACTGTGACTGCGCTTTGCGTGTCATCGGCCACAGTATTGTGACTGTCCGCCTGGCTGGACACAGCGGGCGCCACACTGAGTGATGCCAGCTGTTGCTGATGATCTTCGTGCACTGCTGCAGCTTCTTTGACATCAGCTTCTTCGATGTTATTCGTTGTCTGCTTGATAACTGACTCGACATTGCCACCGGCATTACTGATTTGAACAGCCGGCCGGGTAGTACCTTCGATATGACTCTCAGTGTTGTCCGGACTGTCGACATCAATATATGCCCCTGGCAGATGCTGCTGCGGTGCAGATGGCTCATATTGAGTTGTATCAGCGTGCGCCGGCTTCGGCAGTGCAAGCGCCATGGTCTTGTTGAACGCCATGCTGTTTCCAGTACCTGTCTTGTGGAAGCCGACATAATAGCCGCTGCAAAAAACCACACACATTACCAGCGTTATCGCAATGCCTGCTTTTAACAGGCTTCGTTGATCGAGTAATACAGGCGCCATGGTAATCGGATATAATTTTTCTATTGTTAATAGAGCTGCAAAGTTTAACTTTTTATTTCCACTAACTATAGATGCAAAAAGCCCTTCGTACAGCAGAAAACGAACTAAGAATGTCAGATCCGGTTATTGCGAACCTGATCGAGCAGCATGGCCCGTGCACGCTGTTTGCGAACAACAGCCTGATTCACAAACCGCATTTTCATGTGCTGGTCTGGGCGATCATCAATCAGCAATTGTCAGTACCTTCCGCGCGCAGTATCGAAAAAAAATTATCCACCCTGCTGCAATCAGACCACTTCGATCTTGAAGCCCTGCTGGAAACCGGGGATGAACAGCTGTCTTGCTGCGGGCTTTCACGACAGAAGATCAGGTATCTGAGGCTATTATGCAATGCGGTGAGCTGTGGAGATATCAACCTGGAACAGCTTTCAGGCATGGAGAATGATCTGGTATTTAAAACGCTTTCTGCTCTGCCTGGCATCGGTCCCTGGACCGTCGATATGTTTCTGATGTTTTCTCTCGGCAGGCTGGATGTACTGCCGCTTGGAGACCTGGCCTTGCGCAAGTCGATTGCGCATCATTATGAGTTACCTGATCAGCCCGCAATTGAGGATTACCATGCTATCGCGGACAAGTGGCGCCCATATCGAACGGTCTCCAGCTGGTACCTGTGGGCGGCGGTGGATTGAAACGATGATGCAGGGCAAACTGCGAGAGTTTGCCCTGCAATCTGGCCCGCATTTCTCACCGGGCGGCCAATGGCTGGTTCATAAGCATTTGATGTCAATGAAAAATGTTCCGCATTACCACAGGGTGAAACGATGACACACTGTAACCGTCCTTGTCCTGTCGCGGTTCTGGCTCGTCTTTATGCCCGCATGCCTGTTCTTCACTCAAACCATGGTTATGGTTCTCGCTCCGGAACTGCGCCTGCGATCCCGGTGAGAAATGCGGGTTAGAAGCGCTTGCCGTAACTGATATTAAATACAATCGCCTTGTTGGTGTCGAACTCGGAATTATCGAAGGACTGGTGGATATATTCCAGGCGTGTTCTCAAGTCAGCATCACTGTTGAAGCGAACTCCGTATGTCAACCCTGCCGTCGCACTTGCCATATCATCCAGTCTATAGTCGGCACTCAAGTACTGCGGCAGATCAGGTGTTGTGCCGTCATTCGGGTGGAAGAATGAATTCTGGTAAAAATCGGCCCTGGTTTGTGAATACAAACGTACCCTGGGCTCGAGATAGTCCCTGTTGGCAAAACTGAAGCGGTGTGCATAATCCAGAGTATGCGATGTTACGTCCCAGTCATCTGAATAATAACGGTATGACAGGTGGATGCCGTTATTGCCCGGGAATGTCATGTGGTTCAAACTGGCTGTAATGGTCCAGCGCAATCTTGAATCCGGACGCCCTTCAAAATACTGGTCCCATTCAACACCGTTGGCGTCGACAATACTGATTACCTTGTAAGGATCCGTCATATAACCATTGGATAGGCCAAGGCCAAAATTAAGCTGCGCCACCGTGCGCCTGTTAATGACCCTGGTTATACCCGCGATAATGTCTGTTGTAGACCTCTCACCTTCACCAAGAAAAAGCCCGTCAGCAACTCGTGTTAACGGATCCGGTGTATTGTTGCCATTAACACGGAAAATCTGGTCATAGGTGCCGGCTATACCCAGCGTATACCGTGTGGATCGGTTACTGGTTTCCTTGTTCGCGGTGGCCGACGCACTGAATGAGCGGTAATCGTTCTCCACCGAGAATGCGCCGTTATAATTAACGGTAAATGTGCGTGTATGCTCGTGCTCCCAGTCAACGCTGACAGCAGCACGGGCGTCGTCAAAGTCTGACAGCGCTGCAGATTCACCGGATGGGCTGATACCTGTGCCGCCTGACGCCCCGGTAAAAGTTGGCGTACTGTCCTTGACCGCACCAGTCGGAGTCGCACCTGACATGGCATCAAAGACAACCTTAATTGACGCCGTATCTTTCGTCGAAACGAAGCCTTTTGCTGTTCCAACAAGCTTGTTCACTGTGACACGATCCTGTTCACTGTAATAAAGATAGGATGAGTCGACTTCCCAGGCATTCTCAATAGCTTCTGACGCTGCGTTACCGGTTGACAGTAACGAGCAGGTAGCAAGGCTTAATTTATTCCTTATGGATTTCATACAGGTTCTAATATTTTTGTTAAACCGGATTATTGTTTTTATATTTAGGCTTTATTGATTACTTGTCAGTTGCAGCCGCAACCGCCACCGCCAACACCGTTGCCGCCGGTTGAAGCTTCCTTACTGAAGTAAATATGGTCATCCAGGTAAGATTGCATAGGATCACGCGGGAACTGCATGGCTTGCTCGGCCAGTACATCCTTTTGCCAGGGTTTGACCTCTTCCTTTACCGTCATGTTGCTAACGGTCTCGCAACCGGAGACCGCTATCAACATGGAGGCGATGATTAATTTATGCATAGTCGATTCACTGTTTATGGTTATTGTTATTACTAGATCAACCGATCAGGTAAATCCAGGCAACGCGCCTTCTCCGGGCACTGTTTCGTCAATGGCAGGCACACCGTCCGGATTACGTTCTTCATCTGCTGTCAGCACTTCCGGATTTTGTACACCAAAGTATGAATAGACGGTTGAAGCAACAGACATCGGTTCGGCTTCATAGCTTCCCTGGACGGGCTCGGTGACCTGGTTGTTTGTGCCGGAATCGCCGACACGTTCTGTTTGACCGACGACCTTGCCCAATGCACCGGCAGGACGAGGGCTGCCTGGCCCATCGATACCAAAGGTGAACAGGTTCTGGTTGTTGCCATGATCCCAGCCTTCAGAATTGTTCAGATTCACTATCCGGCCAAAATCACCGAACACATTGATTGCAATGTTACTCGATGTCGTTCTTACCCCCGGTGTGCCTCCCGGTATCGCAGGAAGCGTTGCAGCGTTGTCGGAGTACTTGATATGCAGCATTGCAGCCCTGATTACAGCAAACAGGTCGTCCATTCGACCGGGATATCTGTCAATGCCGTTATTGTGATCATCCCAGCCACCAAGGCCGCCGCCAACGGTAATATAGAGCGATGAAGGATTTTTCAGTGCCAGTGTAACCGCCGCCCTTATGCGATCAGTGTAACGGTTGTCCGGGTAAACCAGCTGGTCGCCCTCAACCAGGCCAACGGCGGCTGCATCGGCAGCCGAATCAGGCCTGCCTGCAATCACCGGCAGAGGATCACCACTGCTGTCCGTAGAGTCATTGACCGCGGCTCCATCCGGGTCCAGGTCACCCATCTTGTTTTCAAAGAATTCACGCAAGTCAAATGCGTCAGCGACTCCACCAAACCTGGCCCGTTTTCCTGGTGTCATCACCTTGCCAACCAGGTTGTTAAGCGCTGTTTTGACCGGGTCATCATCACTGCCCCTGGAATAGGGACTTTCCAGGTTCTGATCCAGTGTTGTCCCCCGCAATAACAACGGCAGTGGAAAATCAGGATCCTGCTGGAAATAGCGCGTCTCGCCTTCGAAAGAAACAAACGGTAGAAACAGTGCTTCTACGCCGTTGCTAGAACCATTGGACAGGCCGCCAATAGCGGTACCGTCTGCGAGCGCCGTTGTTGCCTCGAATTCGCCACGATGCTGAAACAGTGTCGCTGCCAGACGTGTACCGACACCCGGTCCGACTTCGATATCCAGGGAACCTTTCTGGCTCATCAACAGACTCTCGCGATGGGAACGAGTACCATCCAGGCGCTTCATCAGGGTACGATAGACAGACATGTAGCCCTGATCCAGCATAAATTGCATGGCATCACCACCCGCGCCTGTCCAGAAACCATGCCTTGTCATCAGTCCATTATCAGGAATCAGGTTTCCTGTAGCCGGATCGATAAACGCATCACGGAAGTCTGTCACGTTATTATTAAAACCGAATGCAGGCGCATACGAATTCTGGGAATTGAGTTCGATATCAATCAGGTTCGTCAGGTTGCCTGATAACTCGGAGGGCCCACCGTAAAGAAAAATGTTAATAACCTGGGGCATGACAGACGGGGCCACCACACTGGCGCCCGGGTAATTAACTGCCGCATTGGCTGCTTTATACATCGACGACAGGTTGAACGCGCCAGGCAGGAATGGTGCCGCACCGACAGCACCCAGAGATTTTAAAAATGTTCTGCGTTTCATGATCAATACTCCCTTAATTTACAGCCCTGAAATAATACTGTTCAGGCAGTCTGGAGATGTAGTCAAAAGTAACTCTGGCGATATCATCGTAATAGCTCTCGGAGCGAACCGTGGTTACACCGTCGACGTCTGTTGTATAAGACTGTGTCACAAAAAGAGCGATAAGGTCGGTCTTCTCAACAGCTGTCGCTTTTCTCTGCATCGCACTCAAGAACAGAAAGTCCACATATTCTTCAAGCGACATTTGCTCGACATGCGGGAGGATCACACCCTCTGAATCAAACAGCAGACCCTTGGTTTCATTGTCGCCGCCGCGGTAATTGCCGACATCCAGGAACATTTCTTCGCGCAATGCCTTGTGATAATTGGCGAAACTCAGCCCATCGAGAGGGACATCAGGATAACGACCAATTTTCAGCGCCATAACATCCCAGCCCATCGCGCCCAGGTATAACCTGTCGCCCGAATTTGATGCCATGTTTCTGAAAATCCATTCATCGGTTGGATAACGATTGAATGCCGCATCCCATTGCAGGGTATCCAGTAATGACATCAGGTTTTCTTCAAATGACCTGGGACGTTCGGTATTTAGCAAGTACTCCTTGGAAAAAATAATCGCCTTGAAAATATCTTCAAAGGTTTCCGGGTTGCTTGCTGTAATAGATGCAATCATGGATGTCCTGACATCCAGCGGGCGTCCCGAGAAGAAGTAATTAATAATGACTTCCGTTACACGTGGAATCAGCAATGGGTGCGCTGCTATCACATCATAAAGGTCATCGCACGTCGTAACATAGTAAGAATCCAGAATAAGCTGCGGTTCTGTATTCGGAAAATCTGTACGACGAATCAGATAATCTTCGTTATTGGGTGTCAGATATAAATCCTTACACGCAATACCACCACGATAAGAGTCTTCTTCAGTTTCGAACAAACCCAGGTAAAGCTCATAGGCTTCGAGTGCATGGTTCTCGGGTGAACGCGAAACACGCCAGCGAGCCAATGAGGGCAGGTTCGAACGAATTATCTGGCGAATGGGTGTGTTATTTTCAAGATTGGTAACAAGGAAGCGATACATATTCTGAACATCGGCCATGTCAGTGCTTTCCATCTCAAGCGCCGGAGAAAACATGATCGTGTTCGAGAGTACATATGCCATCCAGTGAACGAACATATCCCTGCTGATCGGATATTCCTTGATGCGTGCCAGTGGTAACTGGCGAGGTCGGTTGCTGTCGAACCTGTACTTTGCATTATCCTCTACTGGATTGCCTTCTTCATCCAGGCCGTCGATGATGGTATCGTAAATGAGAACTTCTTCATTGCTCATGTCAGACGCCAATGCATCTTTTGTATTCTGGAGGAACGAGTCACTCCTGGGCTGCAAGTTTGCCATTCCCGCATTCATGTCAAAGTATTCTTCAACTGATACGCCACGGAACATTGTGCCCAACAGCTTGTTGGCAACCATATACTGCTGTTCAGCCGGCAGTGAATTGAATTCGCCCTGGGAGAGTGCGGCTGCTGTACCGCCAGCAGCATAATCATTACTGCCCTCAGGTAAGCCGGGGTCACAGCCCAGAACGAGCATTGAAGCAGTAAATATTAACGGCAGCTTGAATTTCATTAACAACCTCTCTGTACGCAGGTATCCGTGTACGTTGAATCTGATGCGATTACGTATAATCAGAATTAATGGTCAAATTTTAACCAAA
Source organism: Gammaproteobacteria bacterium (assembly GCA_050049835.1). Taxonomy (GTDB): domain Bacteria; phylum Pseudomonadota; class Gammaproteobacteria; order SZUA-229; family SZUA-229; genus JABDQW01. Next base: position 2,877 of record JASFVM010000045.1, on the reverse strand, counting down.
ATATTTTTTCAAGCGCACAGCAAAACAATGAATCAGTTTTGAGGCGTCATTTGCGCAGGATCATGACGACTGAAAATCAGCTGCTTTGCTGACTTCTATAGATCCTATCTCTTTGATTTTTTGTGCATTTATAACAACCAGAACGGTCGTCGGCAGTTAGCATAAAGTACATTTGCTGTGCTGTTAAGCACAATCCGGAATGTATCCACAAAATATCAAAAAAACAACCACACATATATATCTATCAAGCGGTTACAAACCTAGCGCACATTTGTATGCTTTTTCGACAGAGTGTGTAAACATTCTTTACATTATGCTATAGTCATCATTAATGGAGAGTCAAGCAATAATTTCCATTATTGTTCTACACTTCAGTTTCTAAATGCTCCAAAAATCCTGCTAATTGAATTTTTCGGCTGATATCGCCGACAGCGTTAATAACATCACGTTAACACTGAATACAATTTATGACTTTGGAGTATCCAATGCGTAATTCGATTACCCGTATTGCAATAGCTGTTCTTGTTATATCCAGCTATATTTCACCAGCTACAACCTACGCCGGTGACGCCCCTGGTTTTACCCTGCCAGGACAGAACAAGACCATCCAGCTCTCAAAATATAAAGGCAAGGTGGTTTATCTTGACTTCTGGGCATCCTGGTGCGAACCCTGCAAGCGATCTTTTCCATGGATGAATAAACTGCAGGAGCAGTATGGTGAAAACGGTTTCGAAATAGTCGCGGTCAATCTTGATGAATCCAGAAAAGATGCTGAAACATTTCTGCAAAAGATGCCTGCAAAGTTTGATGTTGCTTTTGATAAAAGCGGTAAAACAGCTGAGGCGTATAACCTCAAAGCCATGCCAAGCTCATTCCTGATCGACAGGGAAGGCAAGCTGGTATACAAGAGCCTTGGTTATCGCGCTGAAGAGAAAAAAGTCGTGGAAAAAAAGATCCAGCAGCTGGTCGGCAAAAACGTCGTCGCTACTCGCTAGTCTGAGTCAAAAGCAGAATCACAAGGATGTGGTTTTTTTATTTGAAGGTGCAATCTCTCTTTTCAACGACCATCAACATCAATCTATTCTATACAGGGCAGCATGATGTCTTACATCAGAAGGATAAAGAACAGACTACATAAGGCTGCTCAGAACGGGAAAAGCAAACTTTATAATCTTGTTGAATCAGCTGTAAAAAATTATCCACGCGCCTATCTTGGTTTCATTACGGCTTTTGCAATCGCCGGTTTTGGCTATATCCTGCTGTTTCCCGTATTGATCATCATCAGCTTGTTGAATATCCACGAAGCATTGACCTTCAATGATGCCCTCGACTGGCAAACGGCTTCGATCTGGCTGCTGATCAGCCTGATTGCAGGCCTTGTCACCTTTCGTGCAGCCAAAGTCAAAGCCAACACACCAGCAGGCCTCACACTGACCGAGGACAAAGCACCTGAACTGTTCAAAACCGTGCAGCAATTCAATGCTGAGTGCAAGCGACCGGCAATCCACAGGATAGTGATCACGGGCAATTATGAGCTCGATATAGTCAGGACGCCTAAATGGGCAATCCCTGTTTGGTCAACCAACACCCTGATCGTCGGTCTTCCGGTCCTGCAGGCGCTTGCGCCGAAACAATTCGAGTGCGTGCTGGCGCGGCGAATCGGCCATTTCTCCAAACGTGAAAACCCGTTGACGAACTGGCTGTGCCAGCTCAGGAAAATATGGCAGCACTATAACCGGCTTTATGCGCGACAAAATGATTTTGGCATCGAACCGTTAAAATGGTTTTTCGCTGTCTACGCACCATTTTATACAGCCACATCAGTCTTTGCCGCCCGTCGTGATGAGCTTGATGCCGACACTTATGCAATGACCCTTTACAATGATGAGCAGGTTCGGGAAATGGTAACCGCTGACGCCGTTTGTCGCTCATATATACAGAACCAGTACTGGCCGGCTGTTTACAAAATCGCAAGCATTGACAGAAAGTCACTACCCGCGCCCCACACCAAAATGGCATCAGCTGTTCATGCCAGCCTGCAAGGCGACAGGTTGGGCGACTTGATTGAGAAGACATACGCAGCTAAGCCGTCCTGGCAGGACACCATCCCATCATTGCGTGACCGCCTGGCCAACATTGGACATGCCAGGCCTCACATGGAAGAAAATATCGCTGAGAATGCGGCAGTGCACTACCTGGGCGCATCAATGAAAAACGTGGTCACACTGATCGACAAGCTCTGGCTGCAATCATTTCTGCAACAAAGGAAAATACAACGCAGTAAGTCTCAGGAAAAAGCCCTGGCAGAACAGACCAGCAGCGCATAAATAATTTACGCTTGTATCAAGAACTGCCGCGGGACTCGCCTGGTGGATATTGTTCGAGTATCTTCTGCACATTTAAATTGATTTGCTCGGTCAGTTTGTCCGGATCTTCATGCTTGTCGATAGCCTGTGAACTGATGCCACGCCATACCAGTTTATTATTCTCTGATGCATAAAAATCGATGTAGAGTGTGCCTTCGTCATATTGACGGATATCCGGTGCTGAACTTATCCCGATAGCACCAAAGCTGCGATAACCACCTGTACCAAAACCGATGCTGGTCTGGACATTACTGCTGGATATCCTGCTTTCCACCTTCAGATTGTAATCGACGAGAAAATCGGCCGACGTTTCACTGTAGGTAATGTCCTTTGCCTCGAGCTCTCTTTCTATGGCATTGCGGATACGCGCAGCAACCAGGGGACTCAGCTCAGCCATATCATCATAGGCAGCTTCAGGGCCTTTTTTCCAGGCATACGTTTTGAGTGAAGCGAAATCGGTCTGTTGATCATAATCCTGGCTGACAGTAATGCCTGAACAACCCGCAATAAC
>JASFVM010000286.1:0-3871 GCA_050049835.1 Gammaproteobacteria bacterium | reverse complement strand
ACATGGCCACCTGCCTGCTCGACAATGCATTGTGCGGCGGCTGTGTCCCATTCCGAGGTCAGGCCAAGGCGAGGATAGAGATCCGCCTTGCCTTCGGCAACCAGGCAGAACTTGAGGGAGCTCCCCATGCTCATCATGTCGATATCACTGTAGCGGTCTGCCAGCTTTTCCATGTATTTCTGCATTTCCTCGGAGCCGTGCGAACGGCTGCCGGCGACAACAAGTTTGTTGCCTTCCACGGCCTTGACCGATATCGGTACCGCGGCTGTGCCATGTTCGGTCTTGAATGCACCGCCGCCTTCCCAGGCGAAATAATCGATACCGAGGACAGGGACATGGATGACGCCGAGAACGCTTTTATGGTTATCGATCAGGGCGATATTCACGGTGAATTCGCCATTGCGCTTGATAAACTCCCGGGTGCCGTCCAGCGGATCCACCAGCCAGTAAACGGCCCATTGTTTGCGCTGTTCAAAAGGCAGTTTGGCGGATTCCTCTGAAAGGATCGGGATGTCGGGTGTCAGTGCAGTCAATGCACGAACAATGGTGTGGTGAGAAGCCATATCCGCATTGGTCAGCGGCGACTTGTCATCCTTGTGTTCGATGTCAAATTCGGTGTTATAAATATCCAGTATTTTCCTGCCGGCTTCGCGTGCAATTTCAACACAGCTGTCACAGAGCGATTTCAAGTCGAGAGAATCTGTCATGTTTGAATCCTGTTTTGGTAAAATCCTGAAACTGAAACTATAGCCCCATTTTACTGCATATGCCGTTACCCGATCTCAAAGAAATCGATACCGTGCTGCTTGACCTCGATGGCACATTGCTTGACCTGCATTTTGATAACCATTTCTGGTTGGAATATGTACCTCTCTGCTATGCAAACCAGCATGGTATGCCGCTCGAGGAGGCACATCGGGTGCTGATGAAGCGCTATAACGAAGTCCGCGGCAGTCTTGACTGGTATTGTATAGAGTTCTGGACCAGGGAACTGGGCCTGAATATCGAGCAATTGAAGCGGGAAATTGCACACAAGATAGCGGTACATCCCTTCGTGCGCGATTTTCTGCAGTCAGCCCGGGACCAGGGCAAACGCGTTGTTCTCGTGACCAACGCCCATCCGGCAAGCCTGACGATCAAAATGGAAAAAACCGAACTGGTGGATTATTTTGATCGCATCGTGACATCGCACCAGATCGGTCTTGCCAAGGAGCAGGAAGGCTTCTGGGAGGAACTGCAACACATCGAGTCCTACCTGCCTGACAGGACGATGCTGATCGATGACAATCATGAAGTGCTTGCATGTGCCGAGCGTTACGGCATCGCCCACCTGCTCGCAATACACCGGCCGGACAGTAAAGGCGATGAACAATCACATGACAAATACTATCTGCTCAAGAGTTTCGAAGAGATTACCCTTTGATCGTGTATTCTGTGACCCGCCGGTAATTTATTGTCATACAGGTGTTACCAGGACCGGCTCCAGCCGTGAATCCTGCATGATTGAAATGTTCATGTGTCTTTATAAATTCATTATCGAAATATGTCGAAGCGTCAGCAGACATAGCATTTGCGTTTATTCGCGTTCATTTGCGGACCCTCATACTTTTCTGTGGTTCACCAAAGACGCTGGGCGCCTGCCTGCGCAGGCGTGACATAAATTGAATATTTGCATTTATTCGCGTTCATTTGTGGACAAAAAAGATCTGCGCTCTTCGCGTCAGGATTTTCTAGTTCCAGCGTTTAAAACGTTTTTTGCAATAAGTCAGCAAGTCTTCATAATTCTGAAAGTAAAGATCAAAGCCTTCCTCTGAAGGTGCGTCGTATTCACAGTAGTCGTTTGAATGTTCGCGGCAAATCGGCGGGCGCGTTTCGTAGATACCGCAATCACCGTTGAGCTGCAAGTGCTGGCATTTACCTTCGATCAACAGGGTCCAGCCATCTTCGTCCTTGTAAACCTTGACGTGATCATGTGATACCTGCCACAGCAAATGCTGGAAATCCGCCTTGGAACGCGGGGCATCAATGTGGTGGGTAATATATGTACAGCATATGGAGCCGGTGCAGAATGAACATTTGTTTTCCGGTGTGATCTCGATTTCCACTTTTTTGTCCATTACATCACCCCCAGTGTCTTCAGGTTGCCGTTGTTGTTCAGGATGAATTCGCCATTGCGTTGTTTTTTGGCAAACATGGCCAGGCTGCTAACCAGGTTTTCACTTGCGGTTGAATTTGGTTTCATTGTCAGCTGCAATGAATACATGCCCTGGTCATTCGTAGTTAGTTTGCCATTCAGTGCAAGGTGTCCTCCGGCATTAGTGATCGTTGCTGCCAGTGGCGACTCACTGGTGCCGTTGATCAGTATTGATACACTGCCGAGATCTGCTGTTTCAGCGACAGTGATCGTCGCCTGGTTCCAGTTCAGCTTGCCGTCAATCCTGGGTACCGAGCCGGGATCGAATACCGCGTGATCGATGTTCAGCATAAATTCACCGGAGAGTTCACCGAGCGGTAATGATATCAGTGAGGCTATATCCGTGGCGCCCAGTTTCATAGTCAGGTTGTCTACAATCAGCTTGCCGTTTAAACCCGTCGACAGGCGCGAGTTAAATGGCTTGTTATTGAATTCTGCATCCACTTTGACGGAAGCTTTCGCCAGCAATAAGCGTAATGGCTGAAATGACCATTCAACATTGTTCAGTCTGATATTGCGCCTGGTGTAGACTGTGCCGGCCCGTCCGCTCCACAGGGTGCCGGTGATATTGGTGAAGGTCACTGGTACCCGATCGTCGAGCATGGACAGGACCGGCGCAGCAGGAACTGTTGCAATCAGGAATATGCAGTAAGCAATAACACCCGTGATAATGTAATAGCGGTAACGCATCAGTCCCTGTTCAGTGTCATGCGCACATTGACTGTTCCGGGTTTGTCATCCCGGTCAAGATTGGCGGAAGATACAGTTATTCCGTACTGGGTTTGCAAAGTGTTCAGCCATAACAGCATCTGGTCAAAGGATGCGGCATCCAGTGTGATACGAGCGCCCTTGTCTGAGGTTGATTCAAGTTTGCTCATGAACGGTTTCAGTCCTGCTGTTGTTGTGCTGTTTTCAACCAGCAGGGTAACCGGTTGAGTACTGCCGGCTGATTTGTTCGAGACGCCCGATGCTTTCAGCGCGCTCGCCTCGATCGAGGCTTTCTGCATCCATTCAAGTATTTCAAGCTGGGTATGGTATTTTTGTGCCTGTTCTTCAAGCCCCTTGTGCATTGGCTCCCATATGACCAGGTAGAGCAGGGTAACGGTAACGATGATGGATGCGGCCAGTACCAGCTGTCGTTCGCGTTGTTGCAGTCCACGATACCAGCTTGCCAGTTCTTCCAGTTGCTTCATGACTCTGACCTCTGCAGTCTGATACTGCCCCTGACGTTGTTCTTCTCGGAGGTCGCTGTCGTGATTTCTGCCTTGAGGCTGCTGTTTGCATTCAACTGCTTGTTCAGGTTTTCGATGGCTTGCAGATTGGTGCCGGTCAATCCCAGCTCCATGCGGTTGTTGCGAAAGTCGATAGACTGGATGTTAATGTCTTTCTGTGCAGCCACGATGGGTACGGCATCGGTTAACAGAGCGAGAAACTGGCTGCCTTGTGAGCCGCCACCGCTTCTCAAATCATTAAGCTTCTGTTCCATTTGCACCCTGGGATTGACGATACGTTTGCTGCCCGGAAAGGTTTTTTTATAGATGTCTTCTATCTCAATACCAAGCTCGGTATTTCTGCTTTCATACTTGTTCAGTTCGAACAGGGTGATAGCTGAATGCAGCAATAGCCAGACCGCCGCTATTGTTGCTGCCAGGCGCCAGCGATACCAGTGGCCAGTGC
>JASFVM010000285.1:0-3873 GCA_050049835.1 Gammaproteobacteria bacterium | reverse complement strand
CACATCACATACCGCTGACTCCTTGCCCGAATGAAAAAACCATCGCGCCGGGGTTTACCGAAATATAGTAAAGTTATTTTCTGGTCGGGATAAGAAAACCGCGTGCCTTCTGCCTCTGTGCAGCGCAGACTCATCGATATCATATCGGTCATCGGCGTACGCGCGGCGTGATGGCGCAGCATTGACCGCTGTGCCCGTGGCATCGACAGCATGCCAGGCTCTTATGGAAAGATTGGCTCCCGGTAAATCAGCATGGCTCGATATGATGATGCTTTATTATTCCTGCACACCGCCTTTGGTGAGTTCCGCGGGTGACAGAATACGCTGCAGATCTTCTCTCGACAGTTCCGTCATTTCAGCGGCCACATCGATCACGGCCCTCCCCTCGGCATAAGCCTGCTTCGCGATCCTTGCACCCAGCTCATAACCGATGACACGATTCAGTGCGGTCACCAGTATCGGATTCCTGGCCAGCGCCTCGTTGATGTTGTCGTGGTTGACAGTAAAGCCTTCGATGGCTTCATCGGCCAGCAGGCGCGCGGCCGATGACAGGATATCGATGCTTTGCAGCAGATCATAAGCCACCAATGGCAGCATCACGTTGAGCTGGAAATTACCGGACTGACCGGCAATGGTAATGCCCGCATCATTGCCTATAACGCGCGCGCAGACCATGGCAACGGATTCCGGTATCACCGGATTGACCTTGCCCGGCATGATGCTGCTGCCCGGCTGTAGCGCTGGCAGTGCAATTTCACCGATACCGGCGAGCGGTCCGCTGTTCATCCAGCGCAGGTCGTTGGCAATTTTCATCAGGCTGACCGCCAGGGTTTTCAGTTGACCACTCAACGCGACCGCTGCATCCTGTGAACTCATTACTTCAAAGCGATTAGCGGCCGGTAAGAAATCGACATCGGTTTCCTCGCTCAGGTGTTCACATACCTTGTAACCGAATTCTTGCGGTGCATTGATACCGGTACCGACGGCAGTACCACCGATCGCCAGCTGCTGCATCGCCGGCAACGCACTTTTAATACGCGTAATACCGCTGTTGATCTGTGCTGACCAGCCTGAAAGCTCCTGCCCCAGTGTGATCGGCATCGCATCCATCAAATGGGTGCGCCCGGTGGTGACAACACCCGCGACGCTCTCCGCTTTCCTGTCGATGATGGTCCTGAGGTGTTCAAGGGCGGGTATCAAATCATAGATACAGCTGACAGCGGCACTGACATGAATACAGCTCGGTATCACATCGTTCGAGCTCTGGCTCATGTTGACATGATCATTGGGGTGAACATCGATACCTGAACTGGTCGAGGCCAGGCGGGCGATGACTTCGTTGGCATTCATGTTGGTGCTGGTACCGGAGCCGGTCTGGAAAATGTCCACCGGGAACTGGTCATCGAGCGCGCCATTGATAACATCATCACAAACGGCAGTAATGGCATCGCAAGTATTGCTGTCGAGGGCGCCCAGGTCCCGGTTGGCCCTGGCGCAGGCCTGTTTGACCAGTCCCATGGCATTCAGAAATGCTCTGGGCATGCACAGCCCGCTGACCGGAAAGTTCTGGATCGCACGCTGCGTCTGTGCACCGTAGCTGGCGTCTTCCGGTACCTGCAGTTCACCCATACTGTCGGACTCGGTACGGAATCGGGTCATGTTCTACTCCAAAGCCAAATTGATAAGTCGATGATATAATACGCCATTTTCGCACCCACGTTGACCCGAAACAGAACAATAATATGAAGCTGACCGAACTCACTGCCATATCACCGACTGACGGCCGCTATGGTGAAAAAACAATTGACCTGCGACCGCTGTTCAGCGAATACGGTTTGATCCACCATCGGGTCACAGTTGAGGTGCGCTGGCTGCAAGCCCTTGCCGGCAATGAAGCCATCACAGAAGTCCCTGCGTTCGATCATAAAACCAATGCATTACTCGATGGCATCGTTCAACATTTCAATATCGAAGATGCCCAGCGGGTAAAGAATATTGAAAAAACAACCAACCATGACGTTAAAGCCGTCGAGTACTTCCTCAAGGAAAAAGTGCAGGGTAATCACACGCTCGAAGCCATCAGCGAATTCTTTCACTTTGCCTGTACCTCGGAAGACATCAACAACCTGTCCTATGCACTGATGCTGAAGTCCGGTCGTGATACGGTGATGATACCGGTGATGGATGACATCATACATGCACTGGCCGCGATGGCACATGAGCTTGCCGACCAGCCCATGTTGAGCCGCACCCATGGGCAGACCGCCAGCCCAACGACCGTCGGCAAGGAACTGGCCAATGTCGTGCACCGTCTGACAAAACAGCGCAATGATGTGGCTGACGTTGTGATCCTGGGCAAGATCAACGGTGCTGTTGGCAACTACAACGCTCACATTGCCGCTTACCCGGAAATAGACTGGCCTGCATTTGCCAGACAGTTTATCGAATCCCTCGGTATCGAAATGAATCCCTACACCATCCAGATAGAACCGCATGATTACATCGCCGAGCTGTTCGATGCCATGGCGCGCTTCAATACCATCCTGATCGATCTGTGCCGCGACATCTGGGCCTATATATCGCTGGGTTATTTCAAACAGAAAACCGTAGCCGGCGAGATTGGTTCCTCTACCATGCCACACAAAGTCAACCCGATTGATTTTGAAAATGCGGAAGGCAATCTGGGAATTGCCAATGCCCTGTTCAATCACCTGGCTGCCAAGCTGCCGATTTCCCGCTGGCAGCGCGACCTTACCGACTCAACCGTGTTGAGAACACTGGGTACCGGCCTTGCGCACAGTCTGATTGCATACCAGTCACTGCAGAAAGGTCAGGGTAAACTTGAAGTCAATGCCGCTCGCCTGAACCAGGACCTGGAAGCCAGCTGGGAAGTTCTGGCCGAACCGATTCAAACCGTAATGCGCCGCTATGGCATCGCAAACCCGTACGAAAGGCTCAAGGAAATGACACGTGGCAAGACCATCACCCGTGAGGATCTGCAGCAGCTGATCAACAGCGTCGAACTTCCCGAAGAGGCACGCCAGCGATTGTTGCAGCTAACGCCACAAACCTATATTGGCAATGCCGACAAGCAGGCAAAAGACATCTGACGCTCGCTGTCACCCGCCTTTCCCGGGTGACATCACTGTCGAAATTTTTCTGCAGGAATACTGGCAGAAAAAACCCCTGCTAATCAGGAACGCCTTTCCCGGTATCAACAGTCCGCTGACACCCGATGAACTCGCAGGACTTGCCTGCGAGGAAGATGCCAACTCGCGCATCGTCTTCGAACAACATGAACAGGGACACTGGCATGTACTTCATGGTCCTTTGCATGAAGATGACTTCAATGATCTTCCCGAGAGAAACTGGACGCTGCTGGTTACGGATGTTGAAAAACACGTTCCCGCTGCAAGGCAACTGATCGATCATTTCCGCTTTATCCCCGACTGGCGCATCGATGACCTGATGATTTCATACGCACCGGAGGGCGGCTCGGTCGGACCACATACCGACGCCTATGACGTGTTTCTGATACAGACACACGGCCAACGGCGCTGGATGATCAATAAAGACTATGACCCTGCCTGTCTCGATGACACCGAACTGCGAATACTCAAGCATTTCAATGCTTCCGAAGACTGGATGCTCAATCCGGGTGACATGCTCTATCTGCCACCCGACATTGCCCATTACGGTATAGCCGTTAGTGAATGCATGACATGCTCGGTCGGCTTCAGGGCACCTTCAGTCAGTAATATGGTCAGCGAATATGCTGAAGCGCTGGCCGCAGGTATCGCTCAGGAACAGCGCTATGAAGATCCGGACCTCGGATGCCAGCAACACCCGGCAGAAATCAGCCATCAGGCACTG
>JASFVM010000284.1:0-3892 GCA_050049835.1 Gammaproteobacteria bacterium | reverse complement strand
GTTTTTGTGCCTGATTCCTGCCGGAGATTTGCTGCGGTTCACCGGTGCCGCTGATAATCCGCTGAAAACGCCTCAAATCCATCATCATTGCCTGCAATGGCATATTGATGTCGTGAGCCATGGCTGACGCCAGTTCGCCCATAAATGACATTTTATCATTATGAATCAACATCTTTTCAGCTGCAGCCTGTTTTGTTATATCATCGACCAGGATGACAACCCCGGTCTGCGATTCCTGTAACGGGTAAATAGTAATATCATAGTGATAGAGGCTGCGCAGGCTCTGTTTGAGATGAATAATTTCGTTATTTTCGATTGATTGCTGAACATGCTCCGGCAGAACAGTCATCTGGGGATAGGCTTCCCATAGCGTTTTGCCCAGCGCGTTTTCTGATGATATTCCTGAAACCTCTTCAACCTGTTTGTTCCATTGGGTGACGATACCGTTATTATCCAGGCCGACCAGCATCAATGGCATCGATGTTAGAATATCCTTGATATAGGACTCGGAAGCCCTCAGTTGATTGGCGGTAATCTTGTGCTTCGAGACTTCATCCTCCAGCAGTCGATTAATTTCCTTTAACATTTGATTGGACTTGTCCAGCGTCTCTGTTCGCTGCTGTACCCGTCTCTCCAGTTCATTGCGAATAGCGGTTAACTCACGGTTAGCCTTATAGGCTCTGCGGCGGGCTATAAATAGATAGATGGTCACAATTATTAACAGAATCAGCAATATGCTGCCGACAGTATTTGCCAGATGCTGCCAGTTTCTTACGCCGTGTTCATCCTTAAAAAGGTCGTTTTCAAATGTGACTGCGAAAGCAGGGGAACTCAGCAGAGCCGTGATCGCCAGCAATAATGTGTTTTTCATAGCAGTAATATTACCCCGGAAATCGGTCTTTTACTTTACCACAACCCGCATGCCGTCCCGTTATTACGCGGTCTTGCTGGATGAACAGGTGGGGTCAGGTTTTTTATTATGCAGCAATCCCGATATTGGGGATCAGAGTAAAAACCGGGCATAATTCCTGCCAGCATGACAGACTATGACTGACTGGGTGCAGGGCCGGGTCTACTGGCTGCCTGAATATATGAATTCTGTATAAGCGGGAGTGCATGTGAATAACAAATATATCGGAATTATACTCATTATTGCCGGTGTTGCGCTGGCAATATGGGGCTACAACATTTATGACTCGGCAGGCTCGCAAGTCACCAGAGCATTAAGCGGTGATGCTCCAGTCGAGGCGTGGGCGGGAATGGTCGGCGGTGCTGTTTGTGTCGCAATCGGAATCTATAAAATAAAGTAGAGTAAATAGATTCGGGCGTCTTTGCCTGATCCGATCTCCAGCTTGCAGTGTCAGACCCATTCGAGGTATAACAATTCACTTGAATATGCGCCGGGCGCTGCCGAAAAAAACAGCTACCTGGTTATTGCGTCAGACGCCAATGGATTCGAAACGGAGCATGCCTGAACAACATGAGCGAATTAACTACTGTCATGATCGTTGCTTTTAAATCAGGTACCAGTCCGGTAACCAGAGATGACAAAGCGCCGCATTGGTGATCATAAAATTACCCCAACGCCTGTAGCATTCAACCACAAGCCCGTCTATGCACCTGCCATTACCACTACGAATCAGATTCTCTAAAAAATGCCCTCGTTGCGGTTTACGCTACCCGAGCAAATCTTTCACCTGCACCCACTGCGGGGGACTGAGCGATGAACAGGTACGGGCGATAAAAGCCAAACACAAACGTCAAATGGCAGCTAATGATCAGTTTGGTCGATTGTTACTGTACATTGCCGGGCTGGTCATCATTGGGATGGTAATACTGGCTTTACAATAGAGTGAACGGAAAACCGGATGCTACATGCTGGTTTGTGCGACAAACAGTTTCTGAGTCGGGTAGGCAAAGTCGATCTGCTCCTGTTCGAAAGCTTCATGAATCGCGAAATAAATCGACTGCTGGATATCCATGTAGATGTTGTAGTCCGGTGATTTGACATAGTAAACGGTCTCGAATTGCAGCGCGTAATCGCCATACTTCATAAAATGTGAACGATCAAATCTGGTTTTCTCCTGCGTATTGACAGCATCCCGGATAATTTCCGGAATGCGTTTGAGTTTGTCACGAGGCGTACTGTATATGACACCGATATTGAATACGACGCGCCGCTCGAACATCCGGCCATAGTTACGGATCCGGCTTTGCAACAGGTCGGAGTTGGAGAATATCAGCTGTTCGCCGGACAGGCTGCGTACCCGTGTCGTCTTCAAGCCGATATATTCAACACCTCCCATGTGTTCATCAATGATGAGAAAGTCACCGATTACAAAGGGTTTGTCGAGAATGATCGACAGGGATGCGAAGAGATCGCCAAGAATGTTCTGCACGGCCAGGGCAACAGCCACGCCACCAATTCCCAGGCCTGCAATGACCGTGGTCACGTTAATACCCATGCTGTCCAGCGCGACCAGGGTGATGACTGACCAGATGACGATCCTGCTGATAAAACCGACTGCATTCATGGTGGTGGCCGCGGCAGGATTTGTAGCCAGTGTCTGCTTGCTGTAATGCTCAACCATCGAAATGGTGATAACAGTGAGCCAGATACCCAGCTGGACCAGCAGGAAAATGATCAAGGCAACATGGATTATCGAAAGTGCTCGTTCAGGTAGCTGCAGAAACATCGAAGCGAGAAAAATACTCACCATCAACATAAACAGGGGCCTGGTATGTTTAATGGCTTCGACGATGATGTCGTCCCATTTTGTATCAGTTCTGGATGCGAGTGACGCCAGTCGGTTTGTGGCGACTCGTCTTGCCAGCCGCAGCAGGATAAAACCGAGCACCAGCACAGTTATCGCGAGCGCCCACTGCATTAAGGTATTGCCCAGGATGGCCTGATTAATAAATTCCAGTTCTGTCATCGCTTGACCTCGATATTCTGTCAAATTCAAGGGGCCGTATCCCTTGCAGGCCGTTCAGCTTAAACGTTAACAGTAGAAAATCAAAATAGTCTGCTTCATCCTGTGGATTACTAATGCGATAGATGGCTAAAGGAAGTTCACACGAAAATTCATGCAGTTATCAAGATAACACGTGGCTATCGATCACGGCCTTGACACATCTGGTAACAATATTGCTCTGACTCCGAAAATCGGGCGGACAATCATCCAAAGACAGCGTGAAAAGTTAAACAGGCGTATGCAAGCAGCGGATATCGGCGGTGGCCCTGCAGCATTGCTGCGTTTTATGGATACCGCCCTGGAGCGCACGATGCGATCAAAGAGCGGGCCACTGGCTGCGCTTCTGTCAGGCTGGTTGCTGATGTATCTGTGGGAAACAAGACACCATGAACGCTGTGGATGAGCGTCGAATCGTTATTGCCGAAACGTTTGCCTGTGGCGTTGCCAGGGTTTTTGCGCACAGGCAAGACATTCTGAACTGCATTTGTTTTAGAATAGGTATTCCTGCAACGTATCCAGACCCGGAGTGTTAAGTGAACAGCAACCTCATGATACTGCCAGCAAACGATTCTTCAAATATTCGCTTGATTCAGATCCCTGATGATTTTGAGCAACACGAAGCATATCGTTACGTTACGGGCCTGATAGCGCAGGCAGAAGAAGACCCGGATTACAGCTGGGATGATATTCTGGATTTACTCGAAGAAAGAGGTTTTGAGTCAGTTGATTTCGTCCTCGGGCCTATACTGGATTAGTGGTATGAATAGAGGACAATTACTGGTTCGCAGGGCCGGGAACGGAAATTGTGTCGGTAACTAATAAAAGGCAGTCGCAGTAATGACATCGTTGATTACAGACAAAAAGCGCATTTACGTAAAAGACGTTATGAAACCCGAATTCGGCACCATCAGCGGCAA
>JASFVM010000283.1:0-3893 GCA_050049835.1 Gammaproteobacteria bacterium | reverse complement strand
ACTGAAAATCGAGCTGACGGGCGATGATGGCGAAACCCGTGTGTTGAAGCAGAACGTGCCAGTCCTCGACGGTGAAGTCGTCGATGCCGCCGTGATGAGCTGCAACAGGTTGTGCGAGTTCTTCGAACAGGCCATGCAGGATGCCAAATCACAGGATGTGCTGTTGTCGTTACATATGAAAGCGACCATGATGAAAGTATCTGATCCGATTATTTTCGGCCATGCTGTCAATGTCTATTACAGGGACGTGTTTGCAAAACACGCGGCCACGTTTGAAAAACTGGGCGTCGATACCCGCAATGGCCTCGGTGATGTCTATGCAAAAATTGTCAATCTGCCTGACGATCAACGCAAGGAGATAGAAAACGATATTCAGGCAGTTTATCAATCACGACCCGAACTGGCGATGGTCAATTCAGACAAGGGTATAACCAATCTGCATGTACCCAGTGATATTATCGTCGATGCATCAATGCCGGCAGCGATACGCTCATCCGGCAAGATGTGGGGGCCTGATGGCAAGCTGCACGACACCAAAGCGATGATACCTGACCGCAATTATGCCGGTATCTACCAGGCGGTGATCGACTTCTGTAAACAGAATGGTGCTTTCGATGTCGCAACCATGGGCAGCGTAAGCAATGTTGGCCTGATGGCCCAGAAGGCCGAAGAATACGGCTCGCATGACAAAACCTTTGAAATGCCCGCTGACGGCACAGTCCGTGTCCGTGATATTGACGGCAATACAGTGCTGGAGCATAAGGTTAACAAGGGTGATATCTGGCGCATGTGCCAGACAAAAGATCTGCCCATTCATGACTGGGTCAAACTCGCTGTTACACGCTCGAGACTGACCGGCCAACCGGCCGTGTTCTGGCTGGACAAAAACCGTGCGCATGACGCCAACCTGATCAACAAGGTTGAAACCTGTCTCAAAGACCTCGATACCAGTGATCTTGAAATCAGGATCATGTCGCCGGTCGATGCCATCAATTACACCATGGAACGGGTAAAGGCAGGCAAGGATACGATTTCCGTAACCGGCAATGTTTTACGTGATTACCTGACCGACCTGTTCCCGATCCTGGAGCTTGGCACCAGTGCCAAGATGTTATCGATCGTACCTTTGCTGGCGGGCGGTGGTTTATATGAAACCGGTGCCGGCGGCTCGGCCCCGAAACATGTTCAGCAGCTGCTGGAAGAAAATCATTTACGCTGGGATTCACTTGGCGAGTTTCTTGCGCTGGCCGTATCACTGGAAGATTATGCGCGCAAAGCCGGTAACGACAAAGCCGGTATTCTTGCAACCGCACTGGATAAAGCAAACAGCGACTTTCTCAATAACAACAAATCGCCCTCGCGTAAAGCGGGCGAGCTCGATACTCGCGGCAGCCATTATTACCTGGCCATGTACTGGGCACAGGCCATGGCCGGGCAAAATGATGATACGGAGTTGCAGGCAATCTTTGAACCTGTAGCCCGGCAGCTGACTGACAATGAAGCGAAAATACTCAAGGAACTGAATGAGGTTCAGGGCAAACCCGTTGATACAGGCGGTTACTACCGGCCGAACAGGGGGCTAACTGCAAAAGTAATGCGCCCGAGTCCGACACTGAACGCGCTTATTGATGGGTTGAAACAAGCTTGATCATAAAATCATGACTTCTCGCAAAAGCACAGAGGAACGCAAAGTTTTTTGTTTGTTTTATAAATATTACTTTGCGCGCGTGGCGCTTTTGCGAGACAGGATTACAAATCACAAGTTTTGGCTGCCAGCTCCCGGAACCTTGTCCCTGGTTCCTGATTCCAGCGCTCTATGTTAGCCTTTTGGACACAAACAACGGCCAAACCAAACCTGGCGGGGAATGCTGATGCTGCAACTCAAAGTGAATGGTCAACGTCTTCAGAATAATGCAGAATAATTTCAATGCCTGTCCATTGCTGTGGCTGGATGAATGTCAGGTCATTGATGTAGCCGTCATTGACAGTGACCATTCACCGGGCGGTATCCGTGTACCAGGACTACCACCAACGGCATCCGCAGCAGCCAATATCGAGTTTGCATTAGCCAAACGACCGGTACGCCGCTCGCCAATATGCGTCAACAGCTGATGGATCAAAGTACTGACTTCGAAGTTCTGCGTGCCGCTGTGAGCTGGCTCGAGCAAGGTTCAGGCATCACGCTGGTGACCGTCGTGCAAACCTGGGGCTCGGCTCCCAGACGTCCAGGTGCGTTAATGGCCGTTCATAGCGACGGTCGCTTCACCGGTTCGGTATCAGGGGGCTGTGTTGAAGACGACCTGGTGCAACGCGTCATGCGTGGTGAATTCGAGAATAAGCCTCCCGCTATCATCGAGTACGGCATCGATACGGCGACGACCCGCCGCGTCGGTCTTCCCTGTGGCGGGCGATTGCACCTGCTGGTCGAAGCCGTCAATGGCGCAGCGCAACTGGACAGAGTGCTCGCCAGCATCAACCAGCGCAAGCGCATCATGCGGCGCGTTTGTCTTCATACCGGGGAAGCCAGCCTGCATGCGGTAACAGACACAGATTCTGATGCGTTCTCATTCGATGGCGAAAACCTGGTGAAAGTATTCGGTCCTGCCTGGCGCATGCTGATCATCGGTGCCGGGGAACTGGCCCGACGTGTTGCCCAGCTGGCTCTGACACTGGACTATGCAATAACGATATGTGATTCACGGCCGGAGTATGCCAGCGGCTGGGAAGTCGACGGTACTGAATTCAGCGTGATGCAACCGGCCGCGCTGATCGCCCGCCATCCACCCGATCCGCACACGGTCATCCTTGCCCTGGCACATGCACCCGTGCTGGAAGACGAGGCACTGGCCGCTGCACTGCAAAGCGATGCTTTCTATATCGGCGCGCTGGGTTCACAAAAGAACCAGCAAGCACGCCTCGGGCGATTGCGAAGAACGGGCTTGAATGATACACAGCTGGCGCGTCTTCACGGCCCGGTCGGCCTTGATATCGGCAGTCATACTCCAGCGGAAATTGCCATTGCAATTACGGCAGCACTGATCAAGACGCGCAACCGGGCGCTGCAGCCATTACACCAGGCAGAAACCGTTCATGGCTGAAATCACCGGTGTCCTGCTCGCCGCCGGTTTCAGTACACGCTTTGGCCACAACAAGCTGCTTCATGAAATCAACGGCCGCCCACTGATCGCACACAGTGCTGCCGTATTACGGCCCTGTGACCGAATCATCGCCGTGGTTCGAAAAGATGACGCATTGATTGCTGTACTTGACCGGCTCGGCGTTGATTGCATAGTCAATACCGAACCCGAGCGTGGTATGGGCTATTCCATTGCCCATGCAGTTAAAGCCGCTGCGGCAAGCAATGGCTGGTGTCTGCTACCGGCAGATATGCCTTATGTAAAAGCTGCAACCACGCAACAGCTCGTGGATGCCTTGCATCAGGGCGCCAGTATTGCAGCGCCGTTTTATCACGACCGGCGCGGCCATCCTGTTGCTTTCAGCGAGCGTCATTATGACCAGCTGGTTACGCTTGACGGTGATACCGGTGCACGATCTATCGTGGCGTGTAATATCAATCGCCTCACGCAAATCGATACTGAAGATGCCGGCGTATTGATAGATGTTGATACGCAGGCGGATATTGAACAGGCAGAACAATAGCGCAGGCGCTTTTAGCCGCAAATAACGCGAATGACGCTAACGTAAAGCTGCTGTTTCAGTTCTCGCAACGACGCAGGGAGCGCCAGGCCAGCTTTGATAATATGTACTGCTTCTGATTTGATCTGACAGTTATTGTCTGGTGTTAAATTGACCGGCTTGATATATAAAATCAATTCCACAGATGAACACAGATGAAATTATTTTTTAGGTTTCTAAACGTCCGCGTTAATCTG
>JASFVM010000282.1:0-3913 GCA_050049835.1 Gammaproteobacteria bacterium | reverse complement strand
GACAGGAAACATCAGGCTGCAATCAAAGAAAACTGGATTTTCTCACAGATCACACATGGTGTATTGTTAGACCATGGCGACAAAACATTCATGTTGCGTTTATCTCGGCGATCAGCTCGCACGCTATGCTTTCGGCGATGATCACCCTTTTGGTCCCTTGCGCCATGGCGCTTTCAGCTCGGCACTGTACCGGCAGGGGCTGGATCAGCAGCTGGATATCCTGAACCCGGTGATGACGACGCAGGACATACTCGAGCTGTTCCATACACATGGCTACATCGAGAAAGTCAAACACTTGTCAAAATTCGGTACCGGATTCCTCGACCAGGGCGACACGCCTGCATTTATCGGCATGTATGAGGCGGTGCTAAACGTAGCCGGTAGTGTTTGTGATGCCATCGACCGCCTGGTCAGCGGTGAATATAAAAGAGCATTCGTACCTATAGCAGGCCTGCACCATGCCAGGCGCGATGTCGCTGCCGGCTTTTGTGTTATCAACGACTGCGGTATCGCAATTGAATACCTGCGCCATAATTACAATATCAATAGAATTGCGTATATCGATATCGATGCACACCATGGCGATGGTGTTTTTTACAGTTTCGAGAATGATCCCGACCTGGTGTTTGTCGACTTCCATGAAGACGGGCGATTCCTGTACCCGGGCACAGGAGATATTACCGAGACCGGTATCGATGATGCCATCGGCACGAAACTCAACATTCCGATGGCACCGGCCGCCGGCGATCAGCTGTTTATGAAAGTATGGCCCCGCGCCGAGGAATTCATCCGCCACCACAGGCCCGAATTCATCCTGATGCAATGTGGTGCAGACAGTATCAGGGGCGACCCGATAACGCACCTGGCGTATTCCGAGTCCGCACACAAATATGCGGTCAGCAGGGCCTGTGATATTGCCAACGAGTACAGTAACGGGCGCATCCTCGCCCTGGGCGGTGGTGGCTACAATCTTGAAAATATCGCCAGAACATGGACCGCTGTGGTCAGCACCATGATATCAGCCAATCAGGCCAGTCAGGATCGCAGCAGAGCTACTCCGCCAGTATCAGCGTAAAATAGTCGCCCAGCGCCTGTCGCATTTCATTAATACTCAGATACTCGCCAGTATTCGGCCAGTCCCATCGCTTGCAGGTCAGCCGATAGACATCCGGCTGAATCTTTGATTCCAGGTACATGGTGGTCGAAAAAGTCAGTTGCACCGGCCCGTCGCCAAAAACAATGCCCATACCCAGGGCCGCATAGGTCGGCCAGCCTGTCGCTGCATCTTCGCTCTGGTCAACGATTTTCGTAACAACAAAGGTGTCCGGCCTGACCACCCTTGCCTCGTCACTGATGGTAAAGAGCTCGAATACGCAATGGGGCTTGTAGAAATCCACGTCACTGTCTGCGCCCGGACCGCCGTTCTGCAGATAGACTGAAGTATGATCAGGCGGGATCGTAATCTCACGATCAAGTGTAATACGCGAACCAACCGGAACAGAATAAAACGGCGAATCTTCATCCTTTACCATCTGCCTGCTGTCACAGGCCATGAGTGATACGCCAGCCAGCACAGCAATTGACAGGATGTTCCTCTGCATTGCTATCAGCTTCAACTGCTGTCACTGTTTGGCGGTATAGTGACAGGGAACGGTGTGATATTACCACTGACAGGTGAATCAACGATCCTGTTGGTTCCCTGCTTGCTGACTTCGTCTATCCGGATTATTGCGTGCATCGGCACATAGGTTTTGTTAACGCCGGCGAATTCATTTTTCAGTTTCTCTTCGGCGGGATCAACGACAAGCTCGGTATGGTCACCGAAAATAATGCCCTCGATCTCCACAAAGGCATACATGTCGCCCTGACTGACATTGCGGGCGTGCAACTCGTAGATCTTGCCCTGGTTGTGAAAAATGATCTTGTACACCGGTTTCATTGAACGCATGCCTCGCATCAAGCACTAATCAGATATTGTATCCAGTAAACAGACTTTAGACATAACTGTTTAACGGCATTTATATGGGTTGAATCTGCCCTGTCCACCCCAATATATGGACTAATCAAGCTATTTCTACGGTCTTTTTACAATGAGCTATGCAAAACATGTCGTTTGCTCGAATTGCCTGACGATCAACCGCGTCCCGGATAACAAACTGGCCGCCGGCGGTGTCTGCGGCAAGTGCGGACAGCGCCTGTTCAACGGCAAGCCCGTTGAACTGACATCGCGTAATTTCAACAAGATCATCGGCAGCAATGAACTGCCGGTAATGGTTGATTTCTGGGCACCGTGGTGCGGACCGTGCAAAATGATGGCACCGGCGTTCGAGCAGGCCGCCGCACAGCTCGAGCCAGACATGCTGCTGGCCAAGCTCAACACTGAACAGGAACAATCCATAGCGGCCCGCTATGGTATCCGCAGCATACCCACGATCGCATTGTTCAAGGGTGGACGGGTCGTCGCACAGCAGGCCGGCGCCATGGATATGCACAGCCTTACCAGCTGGGCAAATGCCCACTTGCGTTAAGCTGTCGGACCCTGATGCATGGCAGCTTATGTCGCATGTTGAATTAAGATTTTATGCCGAGCTCAATGACTTCCTGCGCGACGCCTGGAAGCAGAGGCGCTTCAGGCTCGAGCTCAACAGGCGCACCTCGGTAAAAGACCTGATCGAGTCACTCGGCGTTCCACACACCGAAGTGGAAGTCATCCTCGCCAATGGTACCTCGGTCGACTTCGGTTATATCGTCAGCGACAGGGACTACCTGAGCATCTATCCCATGTTTGAAAGTGTGGATGTCAGCCCGATTCTCAAACTCAGGGACGCGCCCCTGAGGGAAACAAAATTCGTGCTTGACTGCCATCTTGGCCGGCTGGCACGCTACCTGCGCCAGTTCGGCTTCGACACCCTGTACAGAAATGACTACAACGATGATGACCTGGCGGAAATATCATCGACCCAGCATCGCATATTGCTGACACGCGACCGCAATCTGCTCAAACGCAGCATTATCACCCACGCCTATTTCATTCGTGACCATGACCCGCGTAAACAGCTCGACGAAGTGATCAGGCGTTTCGATCTGAAGAGCCGGATTACTCCATTCGGACGGTGTACACGCTGTAACGGCATCGTGCAGGAAGTCGACAAGGCGACAATCGAAGACCGGCTTGAACCCAAAACACGCAAGTATTTCGATACCTTCTGGCAGTGCACAGGCTGCGGCCAGATTTACTGGGAAGGCAGCCACGTCAAGCATATGCTCAAACTCACTGACGAAGTGCTTAATTCACCAGCAGGCTGAATTGAAAGGGCTTTTTGAACCGCAGAGACACGGAGACGCAGAGTAAATACAGGCTCTTGTTCTCATTGGATTTACCCAGGTAGCTGGCTCAAGGATTTGCCGCCAGTAACGCTAACAACGCCAATAACTTGTGTCTCTCCCAAATCAGGCCGACTCCGGCCGATACTCTCTCGCAATCCACTGTTCACTATTAACTGTTCACTGTTATCATTAGCCCATTCCAGCGTATAACAAAACAACACAAACCGCGGAGCAACCAGAAACACCCCATGGCCGATCTTCCCAGCCCCTCGCCCCTCGCCCCTCGTCCCTGTATTTAATGCTGGCACACATCTGGTTCGGTTTTTTTGCAGTCGCCTTTATCTCTGCCCTGTATCAGTGGCTGGTCAACGGGCACGCAGCTATCTTCACGGAAATCATGCAGTCAACTTTCGACATGGCTGCGCTCAGCGTTGAGGTTGCCATCGGCCTGGTTGGTGTCCTGTGTCTGTGGCTGGGCTTCTTTCGCATCGCGGAAAAATCCGGTCTGATCAATGTGCTGGCGCGCGGGCTGGAGCCGCTGTTTCTCCGCCTGATGCCCGAAGTCCCGCGGGGACACGCCTCGCAC
>JASFVM010000044.1:0-12262 GCA_050049835.1 Gammaproteobacteria bacterium | reverse complement strand
TCACGATTTACGCTCTATTTCCGCGACGGGATCCTGGTCAAGATTGATGGTGATGAATACAAGGAATATTGAGGTTTTCCTCTCTGCTGCTGAGGTCGCTCAGGAAAGCAGTGGCGAGGGACGAGGCACGAGGAACGAGGAAAAGCAAGAGCGCTGAGTGCGAAAAACTGCGGCAAGTAACGGGTTATAAGAAACAGCAAAGCCGCTTGACTCCTGCCTGCGCAGGAGTGACGTTCTGAGAAGTACATTTCTCCCTGTTCCCGTCATGCCAGCGATAGCAGGCACTTCCAGTGATTTACGACGCTGGATCCCCGATAAAAGCATTCGGGGATGACGGTGTTATGTAGTATCGTCGCCTGTGACGGTGTTATAGAGCATCGTCGCCTGTGACGGTGTTATAGAGCATCGTCGCCTGTGACGGTGTTATAGAGCACCGTAGCCTGTAGTGAAGTCACTCGCACGAATACGTAAAAATAAACTCTCGGTAACGTCACCCGCACGAATACGTAAATACAACTCTCAGTAACGTCACTCCTGCGAAGGCAGGAGTCCAGTGTCTTACGACAAAACCGCAGCTACGATGCAGACAGTACAGGTTTGGAATGTTCGGGCTAAGATGATCGGGTTTCCTCGCCACTCGTCCCTTGTTCCTATCCCTTGTCCGTACTACCGCCTTTGCGTGTCACCTTGCCTTCGGCTGCACGCTTGCGCCTGACTTCCTTGGGATCGGCTTTCAGCGGCCGGTATATTTCCACGCGGTCGCCGTCGGACAGCTCCGTCGTCATTGCAGCCGCCTTGCCGAAAATACCGACATCGCTGTGCTCGACATCGAGATCGGGGAATTCAACCATGATGCCTGATTGCACGATGGCGCCGCCAATAGTGGTGCCTGCATCGACGTTTACCGGAATAATGACCTGTTTTTCCGGAAGTGCATAAGCCACTTCGACATTGATCGTTTTAACCGCGCTCACCGTAAACCTCAACCGCCCTTTTGCTGAAGGCATCGACCAGCGAATTCGCAATTTTGGTAAACACCGGCCTGGCTGCGATCGACATCAGGCCGTTGTCAAACTGGAACGCCAGGTCGAGCTCAATTTTACATGCCTGTTCATGCTTCAACGGATGAAACATCCATGCACCGCGCAGTGTCTTGAAGGGTCCGTCAACCAGTGAGATCTCTATTCTGGCGTTTTTCTGCAGCGTGTTTTTTGTGGTGAAGCTCCTGTTCAGGGCGCCCCTGGCAATTTCCACGCTTGCTATCATTTCGGTGTCGGATTTGCTGATGACCCTGGATGATTTGCACCATGGCAGAAATTTCGGATAGGCAGCGACATCATTCACCAGCGCATACATTTCTGCAGGCGAATAGTGGACCAGCGCACTGCGCTTTATGTGTGACACAACACCTTCCCGGTTACAGACTGATGATACCGATAACGTTCAGGAATACGATAATGACGGCAACCGGCGTAATATATTTGACCATGAAATGCCATAGGCGATAGATAATATCATGGGTGTCAAGTTCATCACGCGTTGATTTTTCACTCATCAGCCACGCGGCAAAGATAGCAATAAACAGGCCACCGAGCGGCAGCATGACATTGGCGGTGAGGAAGTCCAGGGTATCGAAGAAGTTCTTGTTTTCGAACAGGAACGGTACACTCCAGGTGTAATCGGACCACAGATTGAATGACAGCGCCGAGCCGATACCCATCAGCCAGGTGAAGATGCCGATATAGACAGAAGCATAAATCCGGTTCATGCCATGGTTTTCGACCAGCCAGGCAACGGCCGGCTCGATCAGTGATATCGCTGAAGTCCAGGCAGCGAATACCAGCAGGATAAAGAAGGCGGTTCCAATCATGGTACCCGCTTCCATGTGGCCAAATGCGATCGGCAATGTCTTGAAGATCAACCCGGGACCGGCGCCCGGCTCAAGGCCGTTGGCAAACACGATCGGAAAAATGGCCAGGCCTGCGAGCAGGGCGACCGCGGTATCGGCAAGAGCGATTATCACTGAAGCCTGGGTAATCGATGTGTGCCGCGGCAGATATGAGCCGTATACCATGATCGCGCCCATACCCAGGCTGAGGGTAAAGAACGCATGTCCCATGGCGATCAGCACGCCCTGCCCGGTGATCTCGCCGGGGGTAAAGAGAAAGTCGACACCTTCCATGAAGTGCCCCGTGGTCATCGAATAGGTCACCGTCATCAGCAGCAGGGCCAGCAAAGCCGGCATCAGGAAACGCACGGCTTTTTCCAGGCCGTGCTTGACACCGCGGGCAACGACAATCATCGTCATTACCATAAAAATAGTATGCCAGGCGAGCAGTTTTTCCGGGTCTGAAACAAGGTCGGCGAAGATGCTGTTGACACCATCAGTGGTCACTCCAAGAAAAGCACCGCTGCCCGTCCTGAAGACATAGGCCAGTGCCCAGCCGGCGATCACGCTGTAATAGGAAAGAATCAGAAAACCGGCAACGACGCCAAGCCAGCCCAGTGCAACCCAGCCAGGACTGCGCCCTTCCTCACTGGAAAGCGCCGCCATGGTGTTAATGGGGCTCTGGCGCCCACGGCGGCCAATCATGGTTTCCGCCATCATGATCGGAATGCCAATCAGGGCAATACAGCAGAGGTAAACAAGAACAAAGGTTCCGCCACCATTCTCGCCGGCAATATACGGGAATTTCCAGATATTACCCAGGCCGACAGCTGAACCGGTTGCGGCAAGAATAAAAACCACCCTGTTCGACCATTGACCGTGTATCGACTTTCGCCTGCTTGTCATTATTGTTTTATCCGTTTTTTGCTGGCCATTTTCTGTAAAAACGTAATTTATCTCAACCTGACATGGTTTGTTCTACTTTATATAGCGCTTTCTTATGCATAATGACAGCGAACAGGTATACTTTGCAGCCGCTCATGTATGAGTGGCAAGATTCAATTATGGCAAAGAAAAAGAAAACCCCGTCCAATCAGATCGCCGTCAACCGCAAGGCCAGGCACGACTACACCATCGAGGAAAACTTCGAGGCCGGACTCGCGCTGATGGGCTGGGAAGTTAAAAGCATGCGCGCCGGACGCGCGCAGATGGGCGAGAGTTATATCCTGGTCAAGGATAATGAACTGTGGTGGTTTGGTGGCCATATCAATCCCCTGAGTTCGGCATCGACGCACGTCAGCACCGACCCGAGCCGCACCCGCAAGCTGCTGATGCACAGGAATGAAATCGATCGCCTGATCGGCCAGGTCGAACGCAAGGGCTATACCCTGGTGCCGCTATCGCTGTACTGGAAACACGGCCGCGTCAAACTTGATATCGGCCTCGCCAAGGGCAAGAAGAGTCATGACAAGCGCGCCAGCGACAAGGAAAGAGACTGGAAACGGGATAAAGAACGGATAATGAAGCATAATCGTTAAGTACAGTGGCAAGGGACGAGGTTCGAGGAACAGCAAAGCCGCTTGACTCCTGCCTGCGCAGGAGTGGCGTTCTGATGAATGAAACTTTCCTGATGCTGCTGAGTGAGCTTTTCATGTTCATGTCATGCCTGCGAAGGCAGCCATTCAGTGGCTTAATCTATTCGTAGCTGAGGCCACTCCTGAGGAAACATAGTGATGAGGGATGAGGAAAAACCTGGAGCATACCTTGCCACTCGCCACTTTTCCCGCGCCACTTCAAGACCACAAACACGCATCGCCCATTCTTTTCAGAAACTCCGCGTGTGCCGATAATTCTTCCTTGCTGGCGCTGACTATCCTCAGCGGTGGACGATCGGAGGATATTCCGGGAATACCGGTAACGCCATCATCTTTTGTCGTCGCCTGCTCGCTGTCCAGGGCCAGACCCACCTGCCCGCCCGTCATGCGCAGGTAAACGTCAGACAGGATCTCGGCATCGAGCAAGGCGCCGTGCAGGTCACGTTGCGAGTTGTTTACGTCATAGCGTTTGCACAATGCATCGAGGTTGTTTTTCTGCCCCGGATGCATCTTGCGTGCCATCACCAGGGTATCGATTACCGTACAATGATCTTTGATCAGGCCATATTGTTCACCGGCCAGCTTCAATTCATGATCGAGAAAGCCCACATCGAAGGGCGCATTATGAATAATCAGTTCGGCGCCCTTGAGGTAGTTCATCAGGTCATCAACGATGTCGTTGAAGCGCGGCTTGTCCCTGAGAAACTCGTTGCTTATGCCGTGGACCTGCAGCGCGCCTTCATCGATCTCGCGATCCGGCTGCAGGTACTGGTGATAATTATTACCGGTAAGGCGGCGGTTGAATAATTCAACACAACCGATTTCGATAACGCGGTGCCCCTGGCTGGGTTCAAGACCGGTTGTTTCTGTATCGAGAACGATTTGGCGTGACATGGGCTCTTTTTATTTTATTAACTGCCTGAGGTCAACCATTAATCAAGGTTCGAACCGCAAGGAATGTTTAACGTGGAAAATACAAGTCACTGGATTCCTGCCTGCGCAGGGATGACGGCATAGATTGAGATCATCAGCATGATTGAATGCTGCTCCAGTTAATCGAGATTAACTCCGGTAACTCATCACTCCCGTTGAAGCGAAAGTTCAGTGACGTGGATACAAACCGGTCTCAAAGGTTACACCTGAAACCGGGCACATGGGTAACAGATAGCACATTAACGGGCATCCCTCGCTCCTGTCTCACAGTTAAAGCAGCTTTAGCCGCGAATGACGCAATAGACGCAAATATCAGTTGTTGCAGAATCCAGGATAATTTCGCTGTAAACATAACAGGTTTTAAATGTGGCGCTGTTCGCGTTTATAGCGGCCATGTCCACGACTTGATCGTAATCAATCCGATAGCGCGTCACGCCCGCGGAAGCGGGAGTCCAGTGACTTGACGGGACTCCCTGATAAAATATTAAGTTGTTTTTAACTTCGCGTTCTTTGCGTTATTCGCGGCCACAGCTCTGCACGTGCACGGCAGCTACCTGGCAAGGAGTTCATCAATCGCCATATTGGCAAGCTCGTCGGCGCGTTCGTTGCCTTCATCACCCGAATGCCCTTTCACCCAGATCCAGTTGATATCGTGGGCATTGGTAGCTGCATCCAGCCGTTGCCAGAGTTCGATATTTTTTACCGGCTTTTTATTTGCTGTTTTCCAGCCCCGCTTTTTCCAGGCATCCATCCAGCTGGTAATGCCGTCGAGCACGTATTTGGAATCAGTATAAAGATTCACCTTGCAGGGGCGTTTCAATGACTCCAGCCCGGTAATCGCAGCCATCAGCTCCATGCGGTTATTGGTGGTTTGCAGCTCGCCGCCGTGCATGTCTTTCCGGGTGCCGTTATATCGCAGACTGACGCCCCAGCCGCCCGGACCGGGATTACCGCGGCAGGCGCCATCTGTATAAATTTCAACCGGATTTTTCACTGAATGGTGTTGTCCTGTTTATATTTGCAGCTGCCGGTGCGGAGCAGTAAAAAATATGGAATAATAACGCCTGTGGGACGGATTTTTCCACTTCCCGGCTATAATTGATACCAAATAACAAATAATAAATTCAATTAAATCTAACAGCCAAGTATTCTATTTTGAATTATCATCAACCTATAAGACATATAGGCATCCTCGCGTTTTGCGCCCTGTTTTTTTCGGGATGCTATCAGGAACAGACCAGATCGGCCTCTGAAGACGAACTGTTGATCGCCAGGGACCGGGCCGCCGAACAGAAGCTGCTGCTGCAATCAGAATCTGAATCGCTTGAAATCGATGCGCTTGCCGCCCTTGATCAGAACGAGCCCGACCCGTTCGAACTGCAGGCCTCTTCCACCCACAGCATCTGGCCCAGAATCCGCCAGGGCTTTCGTATTGATACCCATCTCGACCATCCCTGGGTGCAATCCGAGCTGAACTGGTACAGCAGCCACCAGGAATATATTTATCGCACCATGGCACGTGCTGAACCGTTTATTCATTATATTCTGGAAGAAGCCGAGAAGCGGGACCTGCCAACGGAACTGGTTTTACTGCCTATTGTCGAGAGCGCCTATCAGCCCTTTGCCTATTCGCATGGACGTGCTGCCGGTATCTGGCAGTTCATCCCCTCCACCGGTCGCCTCTACGGACTCGACCAGAACTGGTGGTACGACGGTCGCCGTGATATCTATGCATCGACCCAGGCCGCACTCAAATACCTTGAGAACCTGAACAAGCTGTTCGATGGCGACTGGACCCTGGCACTGGCTGCCTACAATTCCGGGTCCGGTACCGTACAGCGCGCCATACGCAGAAACAAGAAACTGGGTAAGCCGACTGATTTCTGGCACCTGAAACTGCCGAAAGAAACACGCGCCTATGTGCCCAAGCTGATGGCACTGAAAGAACTGGTGGAAAGCCCGGAACTCTATGACATAGGTCTCAACTGCATCCCGGATGCGCCTGGCTTTGTCCAGGTCGACACCGGTTCACAGATCGACCTGGCACTGGCAGCTGAACTGGCCGAACTGGATGTGGAAACCCTGTATCAGTACAACCCCGCATTCAATCGCTGGGCCACTTCGCCCGACGGTCCACACAGACTGTTGCTGCCTTATGATAACGCGGAAATTTTCAAGGCCAACCTGGCACAGTTACCTGAAGATCAGCGCATCCAGTGGAAACGTCACAAGATCAAAAACGGTGAAACCCTCAGCCAGATAGCCGTTGAAAACAATACAACCGTTAACGAACTGCGTAAATCCAACAACCTCCGTGGCAACAACATTCGTGCCGGCCAGCACCTGTTGATACCGGTTGCCAGCCGCAACCAGAAGACCTACGCACTGAGTTCAGCACAACGCAAAAAAGCCATTCAATCTACCAGTCGTGGCAACAAAACCCGCGTTGAGCATTACGTGCAGAATGGCGAAAGCTTCTGGACAATTTCCCGCAAGTACAACGTCAACATGCACAGTCTTGCCAAGTGGAACGGTATGGCCATCAGGGATCCGCTCCGCAAAGGCCAGAAGCTGGTCGTATGGACCAATAATCGCTCTATCAGCACGGCATTGAGCAGCCAGAAACCGGGCAATACCATACAACGCATTTCCTATACGGTCAGAAGCGGCGATTCATTATCACGCATAGCCAATCGTTACAGCGTCAGTGTTTCCGATCTTCATCGCTGGAACACGATAAAGGGAAAATACCTTCAGCCCGGGCAGAAACTCAGGCTTTATGTCGACATAACCGAACAGTCTGAAGGCTGATACAGCAGCATAAAGCTGCTAATCCATGGCCCGGAACCGGGCCGCAACCCGCAGGCTAATAATTCTCATGGAACGTGTAAGAATCGGCTGTAACTATATGGCCCAGCCCACCTGGAAAATATTTCTGGGTCTACCACTCATCTATCTTCCCCTGATTACGACCATTCCATTCGTGGCCATTGGCGTGTTGCTGGTAAAAACACATTTGAAGTGGGTAGGTGCTATGAATATTCGCTCCTACTGGGAGTTCGTACCCGACTGGATATCTCACCGTTATCATTACAGTGACCAGATCATCTACACCACCGGCGCTCACTGGTATAACCTGCGCGAACGCAAATTCTACTGGATCTTCAACTGCAAATTATACTGTCCATTGAGCGTCGCCCTGTTCAGGTACATGGCCTACCTGGTCAAAATTGTTGAAAACTGGTGGTGCCCGTTTGATCATAACCAGAAGCACGAATACAGTGAAGGCGCCATCGACAAGTCATACTGGCATCTTCATGATGACGAGCGCGCGAGACTGCATCCCGACGATCTGAACAATCCGATATGGAACGAGGAAGCGCAACAACAGAAGTTCGATAAAATCGCCTGAGTCTCGACCCTTCAGTGTACGAAGCTTAGGACAACCATAATCACAGTAACAGTAACCGCTTGCATGTCATGATGTTCCGCAATAATCGACTGCGCGCATTTTTCTGGTATACAGCCGCCCTGGTGGTTTTTTGTTCTGGTTCGATTATCGCGGCCCGCCATTACCCTGCAGGTTTCGATTGGCACTACACGGTTGCGTCAGCGCTGGCCTCGCAAAAGCATAATCCAGCCGGCAGCACCTGGTTCGCAGGCGCACTGAGCCTGTCAATGTTGCTGCTGTGGCCTTATCTATTACTGTTAAAAAGGGAACTGACCGCACCATTACCCGGTATTGCCAGATTCTCGTTTGCAGCCCTGTATACCGGTCTGGCCAGCGGTGCTGCCCTGGGTCTTGAGCGGCTATTCATTCGTGATCTTTCAGCCTGGATCTACAAGGCGCACGAAATTCTCGGCTTACTGACTTTCTCTGGCTTGTTTATCGGTATCCTGTGTTTGCTGGTATACGCGATGTTACAAAGCAGGATTTATGCATTTATGGCATTGATTGTGGCCAGCCCGCTTGTTGCCATCAGCATGACCCAGTTCTGGCTCTATATCGAGCAGCGTGACCTGGGCTGGGTAGATACCAGCTGGCGGGAAATGGGTATACCGCTCTGGATAAGCTTTGCTTTCTGGCAGTGGCTTGCGATTGCAGCTTTATGGGTCGGTCTTGGTTTACTGTTATTTACCTGCAACGCACAAAATAGAACGCATACCTGATATTCATACTTTGTAGATTAGACGACAGCTTTTAATATAAACAATAGCTGCTTACCTGATGTGCGCCGCTGGCTGCGATTTCAACCGGCCGAATAGATATAAAAACACGCCGTTACGGCGCTGCTTATATCAAGAGCAGCGAACAGAAAACATTAAATCAGTTCAATACCGGGACACACTGTGTTTTTTTTCATTACCCGCATCGTTAGTCCTCAAGCTCCTTTTTCATACTATGATACTTCTCCTCATCGATATCACCATTTGCATAGCGTTTCTTGAGGATATCAATCGGCGATTCTGCAGAGGTTGATATTTGCCTGTTACCTGTACTAATCAATAACATTACTACCAGGACAAAAACAATAAATATAATTAACCAGAATATCCACATACCTATGCCCATGCCTGTCATATCCATATTCGTACCTCCATATGATTCATATCATATGTTTACATTTCTCAAGCGTAAGGAATTTACAATAACCGATACCGAACTAAAGCTCATGGCGACAGCTGCAATCACTGGTGACAACAGAAGGCCAAAAAACGGATATAACACGCCGGCTGCCACCGGTACACCAAGAGAGTTATAGATAAAAGCGAAGAACAGGTTTTGTCTGATATTTGTCATCACGGCCCGGCTCAGATGCCTTGCACGGACTATGCCGTTCAAATCACCCTTAACCAGTGTGACACCCGCACTTTCCATTGCGACATCTGTGCCGGTACCCATGGCAATACCTATATGTGCTTGTGCCAGTGCTGGTGCATCGTTAATACCATCTCCAGCCATTGCCACAGTATTACCTTCGGTCTGCAACTGCTTTACAACACCTGCTTTTTGATCCGGCAATACTTCCGCGATGACATGATCAATGCCAAGCTTGCGCGCTACCGCATCAGCTGTTGTCTGACTATCACCGGTCAACATGTAGACCTCAACACCCTCTCGATGAAGATCTTCTATTGCCTGCGGTGTTGACGCTTTAATCGGGTCTGCAACGCCAATCAAAGCGGCAGCCTTGCCATCCACCGACAGAAACATGACGGTTTGACCACTCACTCTTCTCATATCGGCTTGTTCGAGAAAATCAACCGGATCGATTGCAAGAGTACGCAACAGCTCAGTATTGCCAAGTGCAACGTGTTTACCGTCCACGTATCCGGTCACGCCTTTCCCGGTCCGGGACACAAAATCAAGTACAGTACCTGGTGTCACGTTCCTTTCACTGGCTCCACTCACAATCGCTTCGGCGAGTGGATGTTCACTGGCTCTCTCCAGGCTGGCCGCCAGGTAGAGAACTTCAGACTCGTTGAAATCCGGCGCGGCCAGAACTGATACGAGTTGTGGCTTGCCCTCTGTCAACGTCCCGGTCTTGTCAACCACCAGCAAGTTTACTTTTTCCATGGTTTCCAGCGCATCTGCATTTTTTATCAACACCCCCATGGTTGCGCCTTTACCGGTTCCAACCATGATGGACATGGGTGTTGCCAGTCCGAGAGCGCAAGGACAGGCGATGATCAATACTGCCACCGCATTAATGACAGCGTGCGCAAGGCGCGGCTCCGGGCCCCAGACCCCCCAGATAAACATTGTTATCAAAGCGATCAGCACAACTGCCGGTACAAAATAACCGGCAACAACGTCAGCCAGCTTCTGGATGTGGGCTCGAGAACGCTGCGCTTCACTCACCATATGAACAATCTGTGACAGCAGGGTATCTGAACCAACCTTTTCTGCCCGCATCAGAAAGCTGCCTGCTCCATTGACAGTGGCTCCAATGACGTGATCGTTGATGTTTTTTTCTACAGGAATTGGTTCACCGGTAACCATTGCTTCATCGACCGCACTGTTACCGGCAGTAACAATGCCATCTACCGGAATTTTTTCACCCGGCCTGACGCGTAAGATATCACCCACGGCAATATCCTCGAGCGAAATATTCGTTTCACTACCATCATCACGAACAATACGTGCCGAATTGGGTACGAGTCCCAGCAACATTTTAATAGCCGAACTGGTTTGTTTGCGTGCACGTAACTCGAGCACCTGGCCAAGAAGCACCAGGGCTGTTATCACTGCCGCGGCCTCAAAATACACATGAACGAGACCATCATTCGTTTGCATTGTTTGTGGAAAAATACCGGGAAATAACAGGGCTACGGTACTGTATAGCCATGCCACTGACACACCCAGAGCAATCAAGGTGAACATGTTCAGGTTACTGGTAATAACAGACTGAACTCCACGCACAAAAAATGGCCAGCCGCCCCAGATAATGACCGGAGTCGCCATCACAAATTCAAGCCACTGGATAGTCTTCATGGATAGCGCCTGCGGCAATAAAGCAGGCGCAAGATCAGCCAACATGGCTAAAACGAAAAGAGGTAAAGCTAATAATACGCTGACCCGAAAACGTCGCGTCATGTCGATCAACTCTGCATTATCGTTGTCGTCTCTGCTATCAGCAGTTACAGGCTCAAGTGACATGCCGCATTTAGGGCAGCTTCCCGGGTGGTCCTGAATGATTTCAGGATGCATAGGACAAGTGTATGTCCTGACTTTAACATCCACATCCTGGAATCCGGCTGCGTGGAAATGAGTTGTTCTATGCATGATGTACCTCCATTAAAGATGGGGTTCATCCAGATATAATCTTCTCCGTGATTATTTCATGGGGAGAAGCTTGAGATTATACCCTTACTCATCTGATTGAATGAATTTAACAATAGTTCAGCTTTTACGCGTTATCAGTCATAAACAAATTTAATGATTACAGTCTGCCCGCATTCCATGCAGTCAGGTGTATTAACGACTGCGGACAGGCTTGCTGTGTGAAGACGGCTGACCGTTTAAACGCATGTGTTGTGTCAACCGGTTGAAACCACAGTCGTTAGCACCCACGGTTTTCCTGTGAATGCGTCAAAGGCAATACAAGCAGACGGCCGATGATTTCGATTGTCCACACCCTGTCGAACATACCACTCATTCGCATGTCGTTCGATACAGCATTATCAGTGTCACGGTTTTCTGGAATGTATAACGGGATATGAGGTCTCTTTGATTAAACTGTTATATGTACCTGCTGTAACACCATCATGTCTGGCTACAGGGTCGGAAAACTTTCAAGGCAGTGAGTCTTTCTGACTATAAGGCATTAAAGTGTGGCAAACTCCGTCATAAAGTATGGAATGCAAAGGTACCGAAGCATGACCATGACCAGCGTTTCGCCCGCTGCCAATCGATCGGAAGTTCGCCGCCTGATCGCACTGTTTGTGCTGGCCTATTTCGCGCAAGGCCTGAGCCAGGCCGGCGGGCTGATCAGCCAGCCGCTGAATTACTATTTAAAGACCGGCCTCGGGCTGAGTGCAACAGATATCTCGGAGTACCTCGCCATCCTCACTATTCCATGGATGGTGAAACCAGTCTACGGGCTTATCAGTGACTATATCCCCTTGCTCGGCTATCGCCGCCGTACCTGGCTTATGCTGGTGAACCTGATTGCGGCATCAGGCTTTCTGTGGCTCACCGGATTGAAGGATGTCAGCACCATCGTTGTGGCGCTGGTACTTACCGCATTCGGCACCGCTTTTTCTGATGTCATCATTGATGCACTGGTGGTAGAGAACGGTAACCGTACCGGGCAGACCGCGCGTTTCCAGGGTATGCAGTGGA
>JASFVM010000281.1:0-3928 GCA_050049835.1 Gammaproteobacteria bacterium | reverse complement strand
TGACGTAAGTCATCATGTGCATACACCAGAACAAATGTCTCCTTACTTTCCATCTCGCACATCGTTTTCATCTGAAAAAGAAGCAATTGATAAAGCTATATCTTCCACAACATATTATTTGAAGGAAGCAATCAATAAAGGTCATGATCCAGAAGATGAATGGCTAATAGCAAATGAAAACTTTTGAGGAGAAAAGGTGGAATGAAGCCACCCCGACTTTGACTTGCGCTGGTCCGACCCGATATCTTATCCTTCTCTAGTACTGGACTATATGGTCCAGAATGTTGTAGAGTATAAATTCTTGATCGAAAGCCGGGCATCAGATGACAAGAAAGCGCGAATTTAACAGTGATGAGGTCCTCAACAGGGCCATGCACCTGTTCTGGGGCAAGGGCTATAAATCGACCTCGCTAGACGATTTACTGGAAGCGATGGAAATCAGTAAAAGCAGTTTCTACGAAACCTTTGGCAATAAACACGACCTGTTTCTGGCGACCATCAAAGAGTACATCAGGTGTACAACGAAACCGATGCTTGACCGTCTCCTGGTCGAGGGACCCTTCATTCAGACCATCAATGATGTGTTTGATCATATTATTGAACTCGCTATATCAAATCGCAGTGGCTGTATGCTCGCTAACAGCGCGGTTGAAATGTCACCCCATGATGATGAAGTGGACTTGTTAATCGCGAGTGCGATCAAAGGGGTTGAAGACGCCTGGTACAAAGCGATCAAGCGGGCGCAGGAGACCGGCCAGGTTTCCAGGGAAAAGAATCCGCGTGCATTGGCGCGGTTCATCGTGGGCAGTATCAATGGCCTTATGGTGGTTAGCAAGGCTAACCCGCATCGAGCTACATTGCTTGATATCAAAAACACGGTTATCAGCGCCGTGGTTTGATTTTTTTTAACCTAATACGGACCAAACAGTCCAATAACATGAGGAATATCCCTATGTCGCTTAAAGCAGAATGCGAAGCAGTTATCAAACAATTCACGAATGATGTACCGCAGGAAGTCATGGACAGCCTGACCGGGTTCATCGGACGGCTGGCAGAGAGCGGGCTGGCTGAAAAAGCTGTCAATGTCGGTGACAAGGCACCCGAATTTAGCCTGCCTGATATTCATGGAAAACAGACAAAGCTGTCAGATTTGCTGGAACAGGGCCCGGTAGTGATAAATTTTTACCGCGGTGGCTGGTGTCCATTTTGCAGTCTGGAACTGAAAGCTTATCAAAACCTGCTGCCTGAAATTAAGGCGGCAGGCGGCAACCTTGTCGGCATATCACCCGAAGCACCCGATAATTCACTTTCAACAGCAGAAAAATTTGCCCTCGAATTTGAAGTGCTGAGTGACTGGAGTAATGATGTTGCCGGTAAGTACGGTCTCGTATTCGAGCTGGAGCCAGCGATCCGTGAGATATATACCTCGTTCGGCTTCGAATTGCCGAAAATCAATGGCGATGACAGCTGGACACTGCCGATACCTGCTGTCTATGTTGTTGACAGGGATGGCACCGTAGTCTGGGCAGATGTGAATGCGAACTATACCGAACGTGCGGAACCTGCTGATGTCTTGCAGGCTTTAAAAGAAATATCGAGCGAGAATGCTCAAAAAGCATCTGCTTAATAAATAAGCGGAATAAGCGAGGTCAGATGAAACTTTCTTACTGATCAGGTTTTTCATCTTGCTGCTATAAGCATCTATTTTGAAACAGGTTTCATCTGACCCCGCTTATTTCAGCCCACCCCGGCATGTCCCGAGAGCCCGGGATAGAATTGTGATATTTTCGTTGTACCATTTCGGCTATGAAGACCAAACGACTACTCTGTAGTTTCCTGCGCCTGTCTGTGCTGCTCACCGGTCTTGTACTGCTGCAGATAGCCGGCGCGCCAAACACATCTGCCGGCGCACTGGAGCGACTTTTCGTGCCCAAAGCTGATACCTGGTCGTTCTGGAGCCAATCCGGAGAAGCCGCCGGCATCGATCACGCACCCTGGCAACAGTTCCTGCACGCACGTCTACATATCGGTGACGACGGAATCAGCCGCGTCGCGTACTCGAAGGTCACAGCGGCGGAGCGCAACGCGCTACGTGACTATATCCACGGCCTCGAGCGGATCGATATCCGCGACTACAGACGCGAAGAGCAACTGGCGTTTTGGATCAACCTGTACAACGCAGCCACGGTCAACCTGGTACTGGAACATTACCCGGTGGCCAGCATCCGCGACATCGACATCTCGCCCGGATTCTTTTCCTTCGGTCCGTGGGACAAAAAGCTTCTTCACATCGAGGGGCAGGAGTTATCACTGAATGACATCGAGCACCGCATCCTGCGCCCGCTTTGGCGCGAACCGCGTCTGCACTATGCGCTGAACTGCGCCTCCCTTGGCTGCCCCAACCTGCAACGTGATGTTTTCACTGCAGCGAACATGAAGGCGCTGTTGGATCGCAGTGCACGCGAATACGTCAACCACCCGCGTGGCGTCACGATCATCGATGATGAGCTGCACGTATCCAGCATCTACAACTGGTTTCGTGAGGATTTCGGTGGCAGCGAGGCCGATGTGATTGAACATCTGCGGGCCTATGCGAAACCCAGATTGGCGGCTGGACTGGCCGGCTTCAGTTCGATTGATGACGATTGGTACGACTGGGCACTGAACGATACGATGCCGGTTGAGGCAAACCCCGTTACCGAGGACGATTTCGAATAACGATGACACCAGCACAACGTGATCAGACCGCACGACTGTTCGCCGTGCTCGCCCGCGGTGACCTGACCGAGAGCCTGATCGCCTCGCAGGTGGTGCTCGAATGTCTCGGCGAGCAGATCCTGATCCGGCTGAACCGCGGTCTGGACAACCAGGGCATCGGCTTCGCTCGCCAGCGATGCGTGTTGCTGCACCAGGAACAGGGCCATTTCGCATTCGGCCAGGCCCGCAGCGGACAGGTGCAGGAACTTGCAGGCAGTTACCTGCTGCTGGTCAAGGATATCGTGGCCGAAATGGCGGAGGTGTTCGATGTGCTGGATGAGGATGCCGGAGAATACACCGAAGGCCTCGTTGCAGCACTGCCGTCCTGGTTGCTGCCGCCAGAATCAAACGCGACAGAGCTGACTGGTCCCGTGTCATGATCTCGATTATTATTCCGGTGCTTAACGAGGAGCGCGCGCTGCCGGCGACGCTGCAGCGTGTGTTCGCACAACAAGCCGTCGCTGCCAGCTACGAGGTGATCGTGGTCGACGGCGGCAGCACCGACGCGACTGCCGATATCGTCGCGCGCGAGCCTGGCATCGCCTGGCAGGTGGCAGAGACCGGGCGCGCGCGCCAGATGAACGCAGGTGCGCACAAGGCTAGCGGTGACTGGCTACTGTTCCTGCACGCCGATACCTTGCTGCCGGATGACGCTCTGCAAACCATCTCAGTGCTGCCTGCGG
This sequence comes from Gammaproteobacteria bacterium, assembly GCA_050049835.1. Taxonomy (GTDB): domain Bacteria; phylum Pseudomonadota; class Gammaproteobacteria; order SZUA-229; family SZUA-229; genus JABDQW01. The sequence goes on along the minus strand of JASFVM010000281.1, from coordinate 488 downwards.
ATGTACAGGGCGGCGGTTTCACCCACCGTTTTTCGGGCTCCACACGCGGCTTGCGGCTGGTGTCATGGCTGCACAACTTTCGCTGCCGGCGTACGCATGTGTTTTACGGTGATCAGGCAATGTTCGTGCGACGGCAACTGTTTTTCGAGCTCGGCCTGTTTCCGGACGAACCGATCCTTGAGGACCTGCTTTTCGGTGAAAAACTCGCTTCGGCAACCCGTCCGGTGATGCTGGACAGCACCGTCATCACCGACTCGCGCAAGTTTGAGCAGAAGGGCGTGTGGCTGAGCCTGATGCGCGTCTTACTGATACTGATCAGCCACGAGCTACGGCTGCCGATCCCGGCACGGCGGTTTTTCGCGAACATTCGCTAATCAATCGGGGATAATAAGTGGGGTCAGATGAAACTTTCTTATTCAGGGGCAACGGCAGGATTAAAGCAATTCTGGGGACAGTATACCTGTTAGCACTCGATGGTTCATGGTCAT
>JASFVM010000280.1:0-3932 GCA_050049835.1 Gammaproteobacteria bacterium | reverse complement strand
CAGGTGATGCCGGCACCCCGGCTGCCGCTGTCATCCATTCTGAATGTCGACACGGATTCTTCAGATCCGACACCGCTTCGGTTTTTTTTACACCACCTGTCGGAAAAGTTGTCATTTTCTGTTGATTTTTTTAACACTTCGCTCTATATTTAAACGTGCCGTAAATGATAATGGCGTACGAGTAACAGAAATCATTTAATTTCATTATATATTTCAGTTACTTAATTTATACCCCCAAATGTATTCAAAACCAGCTGTAACTGTCCAGCCCGACATTACAGATCAATAAATGAACAAAACCAACCGGCAAATCAACAAGAATTGCCTCAAATCATGCGCTTTCAGGGGTGTCAGCCGCGCAAGAGGTTGTCACGACCTGGTCATATATTAACCAGCGCAACGCAATAAATACTGGCTTCTTTTAATTGGAGATGCTGCATGAGTGCTGAAATTCATACCCGGAAGACAGGCGGCCCTGCCGATAACACCAAAGCACATAAAAACAGCGATGATTATGAAGATTTGATACGCAATGTATTTAATCGATTGAATGTACAGCTGCTCCAGAAAACGTCGGATATGCTCAATAACGCCGATAAGAGCCTGCAAATGCTCTCGGATAATGCCGAATCCAGTGACATGCAGTCGAAGTATCTTGATCTGATGCATATTCTGCGAACCGAACGAAATAATATTGATAAGGCATTCTTCATCGCGATTAATGAAAGCATCAATAACAACCAGGATGCACAAGAAGAGCTGGCCCTGGTCGACCAGGATGAAATGGATGAGATGGTTACCATCACATCCATGTATTCCAACGCGATGAACACTTATGGCCAGGAAGTGAATAATCTGGAGTCACGCTTCGAATATCTTGAACTTGAATGCGGACGCACACTGAACAAACACGCTATTGATCCAAGGCATATCTGCGAATCATTTCAGGCTGCAATCAAGCAGATTAATCTGACCCTTGATTACCGACTGCTGCTGTTCAAACTGTTTGACATGGAGGTCAGTTCCAGATTGGGGAGTATGTATAAATCACTCAATCAGCTGTTCATCGATGCCGGCGTAATGCCCGAGATTGTCTACAAAGCCAGAAATCTTGACACTGATAAAGCAGCGCAGGATGCCGAAACAGCCGATAAAGGCTTCAGCGTCCGCGAGGCAAAGTACTATGACCCGCAAAAGAACAAGGCCGAAAACTTCATACCACGAACACCGGATGAAATAAGTTATTTTATCAGTCAGTTCATGAACGGCTTCACCACGGCCAAAGGCGAAGGCATTCCTGAATCATTCTCAACCACACCCACAGACAAGGACAATCACAACTGTTATTCGCGCAAGGAGTTGATGAATGCACTGTCCAAACTGCAGCACCAGCTGATTCAACGCGGCAATGATGCTGAAACAGTCGATACTGAACAGATCAAACGCGCAATCATGGCCGACATGGGCAGCAGCAATGGTGGCGCTGTTACCAAAAAAGTGCATGTTCTGGACCAGAGAAGCATCGATTTCGTCGGCATGATGTTCAAGGAAATTACCGACGATTCGAGTATTTCGAATGCCATTACCAACTTGCTTATGCGCCTGCAGATCCCGGTGATAAAAGTAGCCATGCTTGATGAAAAACTGTTCTCGCAGGAAGATCATCCGGCACGTGAAACACTCGATCTCGTATCCGCAGCAGGCAAGGGCGTCAATGATGAGAACGACAGGGTATATCAGCAACTGGAATTAATCATTAATGGCATTCTGCAGGAATATGATGTTGATTTAGCCAGTTTTGAGCGCGCGGTTGATGCGCTGCATACCCTGATTACCACGGAACATGAAATTGCCGCCGAAACCGAGAAACAGGAACAGCGCGAGATTATAAGAAGTCATGCGCGGGATGTGGTGCTCACTGAAATGCGTCATCTGACGACGAACAGGAAGCTGCCTAAAACGGTTCAACCACTGATTCTGAAACAGTGGCCGACACTGATGTGCAACCGTTATATAAACTGCGGCAGAGAAAGCAATGAATGGCTGATGTCAGTCATGTTGCTCAAATTGATAATGAGATGTCTGCAGCCAATCAAGAACGAGTCCCAATGGGAAATGCTCAACAATAATCATGAACCGCTGGTTGAAGCGGTCAATGATGAACTCTATGAAACACAACAGGACAAGGCGGAAATCGATGCGCAGGTTTCTGCGCTGAAACAGACCTTCCTCAAGATGCTGGATGAATATGGCTACAAGCTGGTTGCAGAGCCCGCTCCCGCAACACCGGATGCAACGGATAACGCTGTTCCCTATGTCGAAGAAGAAAATGTTGTTGCTGCAAATGAAGCATTCGATGATGACGAACATGATGCAGAAGTGGCAAATATCGAAGAACAGGCAAGAATTGCACGGGAGAAAATTTCAAGGCTGCCGGGTGACCTGCATCCGGGGATCTGGTTCGAAATCTTTAACGGCGACGACAAGCCCGTCCGTCGCCTGAAACTTTCAGTCGTACTGACAGAAGTCGCCAGACTGATTTTCGTGGACTGTCACGGCGTCAAGGTCATAGAAAAGGATGCTGGCGACTTCGCCAACGAGCTAGAAAATGAACAGTCAAAATTTATTGCTGATCACTCCACATTCGAGCACGCACTGGGCACTGTGATTCACAAACTGGCAGCCTGATCCACGAATAACAAAGGGGCGAGGGGCGAGGAACGAGGGCCGAGGAAAAACCGGGTACAGCATATGCTCTCGCAGAGACGCCGGGAACGCAGAGAAAGGCCAGTTCAATATGGTCGTTTCATCAGGTAAAACATCAGTTAGCTCTGCGTGCTCTGCGCCTCAGCGAGATGACAGGATTTAAACCTGTGGCACAGGGGCATGCCGATGATGGAGAATTTGACCGTGCCTGTCAGATCAAGTCGCGACAGCTATACATCATGCCAATCTAAATCAGCTGTTGACTCGCTGGAATCATTTTGCCTGACCGGCTGCTGCACCAACTGTTGCCACAACGCACCATTCAGGTACAAAAAATTTCACAAAAATTTAATATGAATCAATTGCATTATGTTAAATCTTTAGTATATTACTAAATACTTATATTAATACAAAAGGGATCAACCCTAATTAAAGGTGAGAGTAATGACGGTAAGAATACTGATCGGTGAAAATGAAGACGTGCGTGAGCTGGCTGAAGAGTTTCCCCAGGAAGCTTCCGTAATTGAAGAGATGCTCAAGGATGCTGAAACAGATGAAGAAGAATCTGAAGAAGAGGCAAGCGCTTAGTAACAAATACTGATGATCAGGCAGCCGCGATTGCGGGTGCCTGATCGGATGTTATTCATCCCGGCAATGTTGCAGCAAGAAGGGCACATTTCAAGCGCGTTGCCGCATATACCGCACGGCAACAGGCACTGCTGAGCAGGCAGGCCTTATTACAAAATCAAAACATCGTCACCAGCGGGGGACTGCATCGGCATGTCTCACACTGCTGCAGTTCCATGCTTATGCTATGCTTTAGCGCATCTCCAATCAGACGAACGATAGACACAACATGGCACACAAACTCCTGCTGGCGTTCGTCCTTACTGCCACCACTCATGCTGCTTTTGCACAGAAATATGCAATCACCCCTCTGCTGGGATGGCGCACCAGCAGTTCTCTGGAAGACACGAGTACAGGCGAAAGCATCGATCTAAAGGAAACGAGCAGCTACGGCATTATTCTGTCGATGAAACAGAAACACGATTCAAACTATGACTTTCTGTTCTCACGCCAGGACACTGAACTCCAATCCACCACATCAACATCGACACCGACCTCGCTCCGCTTCGACTACTACCATCTTGGTGGTACTGTCTTTTATGATCATGATGATTTGCATCCATTCATATCCGGCGGGCTGGGGGTGACACATATCTCTC
>JASFVM010000279.1:0-3933 GCA_050049835.1 Gammaproteobacteria bacterium | reverse complement strand
GAATTCCCAGCTGCGGGTGATATGTATGACATCCGCTTCCTCGCGAAGTTTTGCCGGGAAGGGAGAATACGGAGCGGCCAGCTGCACGATCCGTTTTGCGGCATCGTCGAGCAGCTGGTGACCGGACGATCTTCTCAAGTCGGTTTTGATCAGTTCACCATCCGCGTTGATGACAACATCCAGGATCAACGTGCCGTTGAGTTTTTCGCGTCTGGCCTGGTCGGGGTAATTCAGGTTGCCGATGCGCTCAACCCTGTTGATCCACTGGCGCATGTAGGTAGCAGGCACGAATTCGCGCGTACTGGAATTGAGGTACCTGGTTTTAGTTTTCTTTGCATCGCTTTCGATTTGTGTGCTCAACTCATGTGCCAGACGTGCCTGCTTGTTATTCTGGTTCTGGTTCAGCGTATTCAGCCGGGTGATGTCGTCCGGGTTTTGTTTGTTGTCATCTGTGTTGATGCTGTAGCTGGATTCATCCTGATGCAGGAGGGCAACCTTTTCCACCTGTTTCCGGCTCGCCTGTTGCTGTTGCGATGTGGTCATCGCCATACCGGGGTTGGTTGACAGGCTGGGTGCGGTAAACAGCTCGGTGGGGCGTTTTTGTTCCACGCTGTTGCCACCGCCTTGCTGGCTGACCTGTGCCAGGTAATTTGCGTCTTTTTCATCAGCAGCTTTGTGTGTCTGCACCAGGATGACATCCAGTGTTGGCAACAACTCGCTTTCCGCGGGTGGCGAGATGCTGAAAGTAATGCCAAGTATGAGAATGCCATGAAAGACGGCAGCCAGGAACAGTGTCATTCCCAGCCGGTCGTTGTCTGTGATTTGCGGTGCCCTTGGTGCTGTAGCCATTATTATTTGTATAGCAGTTTTCTGCTGACTATTAAACCAATTATAGTGGTTGGCTGAGGACAATGTGAGCAGATTCGGGATTTATCAGGTTGATACGGTCCTTCATCGCTGGATTCATGTGTATCCTGCCTTCAGTATCTATCAACATCACGAACCTGACCCCCATGGCGCGCGCGATTTCATGCCACTGTTCGGGGCCGGCGACAAACAGGGCGGTAGCGGCAGCATCGGCCGTTCCCGCATTACCGTGAATCACCGTAACCGAGCTGGTTTCCGTCGCGGGATAACCCGTACGCGGGTCTAGGATATGATGGTAACGCCTGCCGCCATACTGATAATAGCGTTCGTAATCCCCGGAGGTAAAAATGCTTTCATCGGCCTGTGCATCGATCCAGGCTATCAGACCGTCTGTCCGCGGGTGACGGATGCCGATACGCCATGGGCGCTCTCCATGTTGTCCCGCCACACGCAGATCGCCACCCGCGTTAATGACGGCATTAGTGATGCCTTGTGACCGCAGGTAGTCCATGGCCAGGTCAATGGCATAGCCCTTGGCAAATGCGCCGAGACTGAGCTGAACGTCAGGATTACTGCTATGCAGTACGCTCCCGTCAATCTGAATATCAGACATCCGTGGGTTCTGGCGCAGAACACGGGCAATGTCTTGCGTGTCCGGCGGGCGGATATCCGGATCCTCGTGCAGGTGCATTTGCCAGAGGTTGATCAGGTTGCCAATGGCGGGATTGAACAGGCCTTCACTTTGTTCGAACAGCGCCTTGGAGGCGGTAATCATCGGCAGGACCGAGTCCGGTACAACAACTTCGGTGCCAGCCCTGATCGCATCGTTTATGCGACTCAGATCACTGGTTTCCCATGGTGTCCAGCTTGCATGATATTCATAAAAATCGTGTTCGAGTTGATCGAAAGCGGCATTGGCCTTTGCCTGCGTAGTGTCGAACAGGGTGATCTCGATCAGTGTGCCGAACACCAGAATTGTAGATCTGTGTTCGTTGCCCGGATCTTTGCTGCATGCAGACATTGTCAGAGCGATGCCTGCCAGCAGTAGCAGCAGAATAAGCGATGTTCCCGGCTGTTGCCTGTTAATACGCAAGGGCAAATGATTCAGTGGAGGCGGGATTCGATACATTCCATCAGCTGTCCGGCTATGTCGAGCCGGTATTGCTGATCCAGTTCGCGTATACAGGTAGGACTGGTGATATTGATTTCGGTCAGATAGTCCCCGATGACGTCGAGGCCGGCAAACAGGATGCCCATCTTGCGCAGAATCGGTGATACCTGCGCGCAAATCCAGCGATCGCGGTCTGTCAGTGTCACACCGACACCGCTTGCACCGGCGACCAGGTTGCCCCGGGTTTCCCCGGCGGCGGGTATCCGCGCCAGCGCATACGGCACCGGCTCGCCGTCGATCAGCAGAATCCGCTTGTCACCCTGACTTATCTCGGGAATATAGCGCTGAGCCATGATGGTTTTATCGCCGCCGTGTGTCATCAGTTCCAGTATCACCGAGACGTTCTGGCTACCCGGCTGGACTCTGAAAATCGAATAACCTCCCATGCTGTCCAGCGGTTTCAGGATCACGTCCTCGTGCTCAGCCACGAATTGCCTGATGCGGGTGGTGTCGCTGCTGACAAGCACGGGAACGCAGCATTGCGGAAATAAGGTAATGAACAGCTTTTCGTTGGCATCGCGCAGGCTCGCCGGTTTGTTGACAACCAGCGTTCCTGAGCGCTCGACGCTGTCAAGCAGCCAGGTGGTGGTAATATATTCGATATCCAGGGGCGGGTCTTTACGCATCAGTATCGCATCAAGCTCGGCGAGTGCGATATCCTGCTCACTGAGTACGTTGAACCAGCTTTTCGGGTCGTCCTGCACCTGCAGTAACCGGGTGCTCGCTCGCGTGCTGCCGCCGTCAGAATACAGCTGGTGCTGGTTCATGTAATGCAGGGCCCAGCCACGCTTCTGCGCGGCCAGCATCATGGCAAAACTGCTGTCCTTGGCAATTTTGATCCGTTCAATCGGGTCCATGATGATTCCGAGTCTCAGTGTCATGCGATTTCCGCTTTCCAGTCTATAGGGAGGGTAAATGTAAATGAAATTGTGTCTATACACAATTCAATGCCTTATCGGCATAGATTGATTGCGAATATAAATTTCATGGTCTACATTCTCTTTATATCCACCTCTCTAGGGCTAATAATGAATGAATGGTGCAGCAATGGCAGAAGAAATTGCTGAGTTGAGTGACCTCAAGGTAATGGTCATCGACGACAGCAAAACGATTCGTCGAACAGCTGAAAATCTTCTGAAAAAAGAAGGTTGTGAAGTTGTTACGGCAGTGGATGGTTTTGAGGCATTGTCAAAAATCGCCGAAACCAGGCCGAATATAATTTTTGTGGACATCATGATGCCGCGTCTTGATGGCTATCAGACATGTGCATTGATCAAGAATAACAAGGCTTTCAGGGAAACACCGGTTATCATGCTGTCGAGCAAGGACAGTATTTTTGACCGTGCGCGGGGTCGAATCGTGGGTTCAACCCAGTATTTGACCAAGCCGTTTACCAAGGAAGACCTGATAGGTGCCATCAAGGAACATGCATCGGCGAAATGATTTTGAAATTAACCGGATATATAAATATAACAATGGTGTTTAGTAATGGCGAAGATACTTGTAGTTGATGACTCACCGACTGAAATTCATGTTTTGCAGACCATTCTTGAGAAGAATGGTCATGAAGTTATTGTGGCAGATTCAGGTGAAGCCGGTATAGAAAAGGCAAAAGAAACGTTACCTGATCTGGTATTGATGGATGTGGTCATGCCGGGCATGAACGGTTTTCAGGCGACACGTCAGCTAAGCAGGCAGTCCGAAACCGCAAATATCCCCGTTATTATTGTAACCACAAAGGACCAGGAAACAGACAAGGTCTGGGCTAAAAGACAGGGTGCAAAAGATTATATCGTCAAGCCGGTACAGGAAAAGGGACTTATCGAACATGTAAATATGGTGCTGGCAAGTTAGTCCACACAAATAAATAAAACTGTGAAAAAAAACGACCCATT
>JASFVM010000278.1:0-3935 GCA_050049835.1 Gammaproteobacteria bacterium | reverse complement strand
GATGCAAATAGTCAAGGCTATTGCCAATAGCCTGTCGCTTGAATCGCTTGACTACACCAATCACAACAGGACAAGCATGTTCGGTAATGCGCTCGACCACGTATTCTATCGAGGACTTCAGCCGGTAGAGCACGATACCTGGCATGTCACCTCCTCGGACCATAATCCCACACGGGTGAGTTTTCGGGTAAAAGACGCTGTAGAGCCCGACACCAGCCTGGCGGCCAGTGAGTCAGATGAAGACAACTGCTAGATATTTGAGCCTGGTGCTGCTTTTGTGTGCATTGCCTTTAGTGCAGGCAGATACGCAGGACGAGATTCAGCATCTACTGCAGTTCGTCGAAAACTCGGGCTGTGAGTTTGAACGCAATGGCAAGGTATATGATTCAGCCGAGGCGCGTTCTCACATAGAGAAAAAATATGACTATGTCAGGTCATATGTCGATGAAACTGAAGACTTCATCAAGTATGCAGCAACAGAAAGCAGCATTTCCGGCAGGAAATACCATGCCATATGCGGTGACAGGAAACTGACGAGCGCCGACTGGCTTCATGAAGAGCTGTTGCGATATCGCACGGGTACCGAAGGGCTGGATAAGCAGAACTAGACTCCGGTTGAGCCGTTGAATACATTGTTATAGACAAGTATGGCACCAAGTATTGTCAGCACGAGGCCCGCAATACGTATCCAGTTCCTGATGAATGCCTTCTCAAGTAACTTTCGCAAAGGCCTCATCAGCTGTGGTGTGATTAAAAATATCGCACTCTTGATTACCATGGACCAGCCAAAGATGGTAATTGCGATATTCCAGTCCATTGTCCACTTGTTATGTTCGGTCACCACGACCAGGCCGAAAATCAACAGTAACAGATACAGGGTGTAGTATTTATAGTCGTTGGCCAGAGCATCCCGCGAAAGGCGTATCCATATGTCTGCCTGGAACAGATAGGAAAGGCCAAGAATTAACAGCAGCCAGGAGAAGACGGGAACCACGGTGCTGCTCATATTAATCTCCATTATTGGTATTCGGATCTACCTTTGGTCATTTGCAGTTTGCTCTGCTGACAGACCAAACTTCGCGCTGGTCAGCGAAGCAAAACCGGCTCCGGCTTCAGCGTAAATATTAAAGGCGGCATCAACACCGAGTTCATGCAGTTTCTGCAGTTCGTCCGGGTATTTGGCTGAAGCAGCGATTTTACCCTTGAAGCCATGTTTCCGTGTTTGTTTAATGGCCTCGACCTGGGCGCTGTGGTCAGGCATGACCAGCATGGCATATTCTACACTGGGTGACATATTGACACGATCCCAGAACTCAGGGTTGGTCGCATTACCATTAAAGACATTCCTGCCACGCTTCCTGTGTTTTTCGACAACAAAGCTGTCATAGTCGATGCCGATAACAGCGTTCGGCATCAGTCTGTTCATGGCATCATATGCCCCCGTGCCCAGGCGGCCCATGCCAAACACGATCATGCGTGCATTACCCAGATCTATCGGTGCATCTTCAGGCAGGCGTTCAGGTTTTTCGAATTTTTTCAATGTATCCTTGTAGCGGGTGAATATCAGGTAAGGATTGGTATTGATAATCGATGCAAAAACAAATGAAAGTGACAGAGTAACTGCATCAATCAGCATCCATTCGGTCGGCAGCCATCCCACACTGACCGCAATCGCCATCACGATCAGGCCGAATTCACTGTAATTAGCCAGTGCCAGTGATGCACGCGTAGCTGTAGTGGCCATCAGGCGGAAGCGGGTAAACAGCCAGAAAAAAAGCACCATTTTGATTGGAACCAGAACCAGTAGCAGGTTGCTTGCAATAAACATATCGACTGTAGGCAGGCCTGCGAGTCCGATACTGAGGAAGAAGGCAACCAGGAACACCTCCTTGAAGCCCAGCAGCGTCTTTGCCAGTTCGTCCGAACTAGAATGGCCGGCGATCAGGGCGCCAACGAACAATGCACCCAGGTCGCCCTTCAGATTGAAAATTTCGAACAGCTGGGCACCGCCGAGAGCCAGCACAAAGCCGATCAGTATCTGTAATTCACCGTGACCGGTCCTGGTAAGTATGGCAAGAACGGGCTTGCGCAGGAGCAGCAGAAACAACAGGAAAATTGCGTCGGGCGACGGCAGCTTGCCGGAGGATGCAGCGAGAAAAACTACCGCGGCTATATCCTGGACGATGAGTACACCGATACTGATGCGGCCGAAGCGCGAGCCTGCTTCACCGGCTGACTCCAGTATTTTGACAGCAAAAACTGTACTCGAAAAGCTCAGTGCAAAAGCGATAATCACTACTGTTGTCAGATCCAGCCCGGCAAACAGAGCAATGCCTGTTGTTCCCATTCCAAGCAAGATAGCACTGAAGACAATAATCGTTATCAGCATGTGAAGTGTCGTGACACCCCAGATCTCGGGTTTCAACAGCGATCCGACACGCAGTTTCAATCCGATAGTGAATAACAGCAGTGTAACACCGAGGTCGGCCAGTTCGTTCAGCAAGGGCGTGCTTTGCGCGCCCATGGCACTGAGAACAAAGCCGGCAGCGAGGAAACCCACCAGTGGCGGTAGACCGATGCGAAAGAATGCAAACCCTGCAATGAAAGCAATAGCCAGCATTAGCGGGTCGTGATAATCAATCGTGAGCAGCAGGAATTCCATATGTCGAATACTGGTGATTGCTTTGTTTTTATTAGCTGAATTATATGTCTCAAATCCGGTCCAGTTAAACCGGTTATTGATGTAATATCAGTTTTTATTGATACCCGGCAACAAAAATCGCAAACGAGACCGCATACATGTTATCTACCCACAGAATACTCAACTTTTTTCGAAGTGCATTGCTGGTTGTCAGTGCCCTTGTTATTGCCGCTTGTGTTACAACCGGGGAACAGGTCGAAACGGTCGGTGTAAAGATCGATCCTTCGATAATCGCAGTTTCGACACCCGGTATGAAAATACCGCAAGGCGCCAGATTCGCCTGGCTCGAAAGCGCGATAAACCTCTACAAAGATGAGCGTATGGATACGACAACCATGCAACACCTGATCGAGCAGAATATAAAGTCCAACCTCGCCGAAATGGGATTTCAGCTTGTTGATTCCGAGACTGCAGCTGATTACACGATTGCCTATACCGCGGCACTGGAATCATCGCTGGATGATACGACCATCCTGCAACGTTTCGGACTGGTGCCGGGAAATATGAGGATCCCGGCCGGTGATCCAATGCATGAGAAAGGGACCCTGCTGATCTATGTCTTCGATAACCGCACGGGTGACATGATCTGGCGTTCTGCAGTACAGGCTGCGGTCGACTTCTCGATCGACAATGAGGAACGCAAGGAAAGGATAGAGCCGATCATTCGCGATATGTTCCGCACAATGCCAACGAAGTAGTCAAGCAGTGTGAAGTTCTCGCAGAGGCGCAAAGGGCGCAAAGAAAAAAAGGGTTAATTAATAAAAGCCAATCAGGTTTGATATTCGACCACCGGCATCAGGTTGTATATCGTAACTTAATAATCACCTTGGCGTGCTCCGCGCCTTGGCGAGAGTTCACGGTCATCGTATTCACAAATACTGCAAGATGGCGAGCCATAGCTGCAGTTTCTGTTCACGACATGTTCCGCACAATGTCAACAATGTTGTTAACAGGTTTGGGGCTCTCGTAAAGGCGCCAGGGGCGCAAAGAATATAGTGGACAATAACAATAACACAGACTGAATATTCGATTCTTAACGTAGTGTTATAGGTAACAGAGAAAGCAAAAGCTTAGCGTCCTTCGCGCCTTTGCGAGAGTAATAAAAAACTGTTTTACAGAGACTGATGGATGACACGCCACTGCTGCAGTTTCTGTTCGCGGCTGAGACTGGCCATGGCGGGGCTGGTCGAGGGCAGGCGTGTGTATTCCAGGGTCGAAAACTTTTGAGCTAGTA
>JASFVM010000319.1:0-3381 GCA_050049835.1 Gammaproteobacteria bacterium | reverse complement strand
CAGATAAATTTCGATTGCGCTACCTCGGCACGACTGACGTTGGCGTCTTTTTCCTCGACCTGCTGAATGAATGGCTTCCAGAAGTTGCGCAGTAGCGGAATCCAGTCTTCTTCGCCGCGTGAAACACTGTCGAGTTCATCTTCAAGGTTTGCCGTGAACTCGTAGTCAATGTACTTGGTGAAATGTTCAGTAAGGAAGCCGTTGACGATGCGGCCGATATCGGTTGGTGTAAAGCGCCGGTTTTCCAGTTCGACATATTCACGGTTGACCAGTGTTGAAATAATACTGGCATAGGTCGAAGGACGGCCGATGCCGTATTCTTCGAGCGTTTTTACCAGGCTGGCTTCAGTGAATCGCGGCGGTGGCTGGGTGAAGTGCTGGTCACTGCGGATATCGATCAGTCTGATGCTTTCACCTTCCTCCATTTCAGGGAGTATCTTGTTGCGGTCTTCACTTCTGCGGTCATCATCGATGTCTTCGGTATAGACTTTCATGAAGCCGGGATGCTTGATGGTCGAGCCATTGGCACGGAAGCTGTTGCCTGCGCCGCAACCCAGGTCAACCGTTACGGTATCGAGTGTTGCGTGAATCATCTGGCAGGCCATGGTGCGTTTCCATATCAGTTCGTAGAGGGCAAACTGGTCTGCACTGAGATGCGATTTTATTTCTGCAGGCAGGTGACGTGCAGAAGTAGGGCGTATGGCTTCATGTGCTTCCTGGGCGTTCTTTGATTTGGTTTTGAAGGTACGCGGTGTCTCCGGCAGGTAATCCTTGCCATAGCTTTCCTCGATCAATGTGCGTAATTCCTGCAGTGCTTCGTTTGCCAGGCTGACCGAGTCTGTACGCATGTAGGTTATCAGGCCGACAGTTTCACCACCGATATCAATACCTTCATATAACTGCTGTGCGGTACGCATGGTGCGTTGTGCAGAAAAACGCAGTTTGCGGGCGGCCTCCTGCTGCATGGTCGAGGTAGTAAAGGGCGGGTTTGGATTGCGCCTGGCTTCCTTTTTCTTGACCTGGTCAACACTCAGGCTGCCATTTGCGGCCTTCAACAACGCTTCGCGGGCAGCGAAAGCATCTTTCTCATTGGTGAAGGTGAACCTTGTGCCTTCTTCCGCCTTTTCTCCTTCCTTCTTGACCTGCTTGTCAATGACTTTTTCATTGTCAAAAAGGACCAGGCGGGCGATGAATGGCTTATCATCCTTTGCTACATCAGCGGCAATGGTCCAGTATTCTTCTTCATTGAAGTTTTCAATTTCCTCTTCGCGTTCAACAATCAGTCGCAGGGCGGGGCTCTGAACACGCCCGGCTGACAGGCCACGCTGGACTTTTTTCCAAAGCAGTGGCGACAGATTAAAGCCAACAAGATAATCTAGCGCGCGCCGCGCCTGCTGGGCATTGACCAGATCGCTGGAGAGTTCGCGCGGGTGTTCTATGGCTTCCTTGATGGCCCGTTTGGTCACTTCGTTGAAGACAACGCGGTGCACGTCCTTGTTATCCAGTATGCCATCGTCCTTGAGTAATTCGTACAGGTGCCATGATATGGCCTCGCCCTCGCGGTCCTGGTCAGTTGCGAGGTAGAGTGCATCAGCATTTTTCAGTGCTTTCCTGATGGCATTGATATGCTTCTCATTCTTTTCTATGACTTCGTATTTCATTTCGAAGTCATGGTCTGGATCGATAGCACCTTTTTTAGGAATCAGGTCGCGTACATGACCATACGAGGCGAGCACCTTGTAGTCCTTGCCAAGGTATTTCTCGATTGTTTTCGCTTTTGCGGGAGATTCGACAATAACGAGATTAGTGCTCATGCATTCATATCATGTCGTTTGAAAATAAAGAGAACGGTATACGATTACTGAATATAGTCTACGTATTCATCAAACATAATACTTTCCATCCAGGCATAGGCGTTCTCTTCGCCGGGATGGCTGTGCAGCACAATCAGTACAATCCACTTGAGTTGTTCCGTATCCAGCTCATTATCCAGGGCAATCACGCGGTCGAGTATCAGCTCACGTGTGACCGGTGTCAGGATGCCTGCCTGTTCAAGGTAGACCAGAAAGCCCAGGGATTCGTCATTGAGCACAGCCTTTTCTTCTTCACTGAATACCCGGATGCTCGACTGGTTGACGGGTATGTAGTGCCCGCCGTCCTGGATCGTGGCGAGGTCCTCGAGCCAGTCAAAAGCCTTGTCGATTTCATTGTTCTGGAAGCCCATCTCTTCAAGCCGGACGGCGACATCATCACGCTCATCCAGTGATTCATTGTCATCACCCAGGAAGCGTTCGAACAGAAACATCAGAACGTCTACTACGGATTGTTTGATTACCATTATTAATAACCTTTTATTAGAAAACCAATGGCGATTTTCTATGGATGGGTCCGGAATGCGGCTATTATGCCACGCGGGTATACAGCCCGCTTTCACTGACGACGCAGCCTTCCAGCTCCAGTATCAACAGCATGGAAGCCACTTCCGAGGCTGCAAAACCACTGCGACTGACCAGCTCGTCGATCGGCATGGGTTCATATGCGAGGCATTTGAGCAGTTTTTGGTGATCCGGGTCAAGTGCCGGTGAAAATTGCTTATCAGCCTTGCTTTCGGTTGCGGCAGGAAGTGCGGCCGGCAGCAGGACGGATAATTCTTCGAGGATATCATCCGCGGTCTCCACCAGCTTGGCGCCCTGGCGCAGCAACTGGTGACAACCCCGGGCCAGCGGGTTGTGAATTGAGCCCGGAATCGCAAATACTTCACGGCCCTGCTCCAGGGCATGTTTTGCGGTTATCAGCGAGCCGCTCTTCAGTGCGGCCTCGACCACAAGTGTGCCCAGTGAAAGTCCGCTGATGATCCGGTTGCGGCGGGGAAAATAGGCCTTCAGCGGCTCGATGCCGACAGGATGCTCGGACACAATGGCGCCATTACGCGTGATCTCGTCGGCCAGTTTTCTGTTCGCAGCCGGGTAAATGATGTCGAGCCCGTGAGCCACCAGGGCGACGGTGCCGGCAATGCCTTCAAGTGCGCCCTGATGGCAGGCAGCATCAATGCCCCTGGCAAGGCCGCTGGTGATCGTTATACCTGAGGCTGATAAGTGGCGGGCAAATTCCAGCGCTGTTTTTCGGCCCGAGGCAGTCGGCGTTCTGCTGCCCACCATGGCCAGTTGTGGCAATTGCAGGTAGTCCGGGTCGCCGCGTACGAACAGCAGGGGCGGTGCCGACGGAATGGACTTCAGTAAATCAGGATAGCGGGCATCATGGAAGGTGATGGCATGGTGGTGTTCATGTTCCAGCCAGTGCAGGTCTGGCTCGATCAGTGATTCAGCCGGGTTCAGAATGGCGCTGACGGTATCAGCTTTTAGACCCAGTTTATTGAGACTG
>JASFVM010000276.1:0-3964 GCA_050049835.1 Gammaproteobacteria bacterium | reverse complement strand
GCGCAGCAGCACCGGACAACCAGGTCAATAGAGCGGCCCAGCGAAACCACAGCAGTGCGCGCGGGGCTACATATTTGTTGATGGCCGCGGCACCGGGGCCACCACTATCAGCTTCTGACAAGGCGGTTGCTACAGCTGGAACCTGGACGAAATTGAAATAATAAAGCAGGCCGATCCAGGTAATGCCGACAACAACATGGAACCAGACGGTCCATTCAATCGGTGCAGTGGAGCCATCTTTATAGATGAGCATGACCAGTGCGGAAAGTACGATGCCTGTAATAATCGTGCCCGTTATGGATTTCAAAGGATTCATGCTAGTTTCCCCTAGATTGTTTTTCTCATGGTTTTGATTGGCGCTAACGATAGAGCAGGGGCATGTATAATGCAACAACAAAATCGAGATTTAATATATTTTTATCAGTAAAAACAATTAATTCCATACACAACAGAGTGTTATTCGAGCATGAATCCGGTCGCGCTGAGTATATTCGCCAATCGCATTGAAGCCGTTTGTGATGAAATGGGTGCGGCGCTGCAACGCGCTGCCTTCTCGCCCAATATCCGGGACCGGCTCGATTACTCCTGTGCCGTTTTCGATGCGCAGGGTGAGCTTTGTGCACAGGCGGCACATATTCCGGTGCACCTGGGCAGTATGGCATTTGCGATGCGTGGCATCGTTGAGGCCGTCGACTGGTGTGCCGGTGATATGGTTATTCTTAATGATCCCTACATGGGAGGGACTCACCTCCCCGACATCACTGTAATCGCACCGGTGTTTGTTGACGCTGAATTGCTTGGATTTGTAGCAAATCGTGCTCATCATGCAGATATTGGCGCCGATTTGCCTGGATCTATGCCCTTATCCGCGAGTCTTTATGAAGAAGGGCTGATCATAAAACCACAAAAGCTGGTTGAGCAATACGTGGTCAATGAAACGCAATTGAACCGGCTGATGGCATCGATGCGGAATCCGGTCGAATCAAAAGGTGATTTCAGTGCCCAGATAGCGGCTAATCGCCGCGGCCACAAACGCCTGATCGAGCTGATCCAGCATATGGGCGTCAACAAATTCGGTGCTGCCCTGCAGGCACTGAACGCTTATGCGGAACAACTCGCCATAACCAGTTTCGATGCGATACCTGACGGTGAATACTGTTTCAGTGATGTGCTGGATGATGACGGTCTCGGCCATACTGATATCATGATAACTGCCTGCATCAGGTTAAAACAGGGCAAAGCAGAAGTTGATTTCAGCGGCACCAGTGATCAGGTTGGTGGCAATGTGAACTGTCCGGTTTCGGTGACAGCGGCTGCTGTATATTATGTGTTTCGCTGTCTGCTGCCACCCCAGGCGCCCGCGTGTTCCGGCAGTTTCCGTCCCATTTCGATCATTGCTGAAAAGGGCAGTCTGTTGAATGCCGAGTATCCGGCTGCGGTTGCAGCGGGCAACGTCGAGACCAGTACGCGTGTCGTTGATGTGGTGCTGGGCGCGTTGTCGCAGGCAATACCTGCGATGATTCCGGCGGCAAGTCACGGCAGTATGAATAATCTTGCCATGGGTTCGCCGGGTGATCATTCGGCGCGTGCCTGGGATTATTATGAAACCATTGGCGGTGGAATGGGTGCGAGCCCGACAGCTGATGGCCTTGATGCGGTGCAGACACACATGACAAATACCTTGAATACACCGGTTGAATCACTCGAAATGGCTTTTCCGGTGCGGGTTAAACGTTACCAGATCCGCCGGGGTTCTGGGGGCGAGGGACTGCATCAGGGCGGGTGTGGCATTGTGCGTGAGTTCGAGTTTCTGCAAGCTGCTAATGCCACATTGTTGACCGAGCGTAGAACGCATGCGCCATGGGGGTTGCATGGTGGCGGCAGTGGCGAATGCGGGCGCAACCGGTTAAATCAGAATTTGGTCAGGGCAAAGCAGAATTTTTCACTGCAAGCTGGTGATATCCTGACCATTGAAACAGCAGGCGGCGGGGGTTGGGGTAAACCGGTTGATCATGACCGCTAACGTCTGCCAGCGGCTGCGCTGGTATGCGTAGCGCTTGCGCTGCGTTATCTCGATCGTTGACACAGAATATGTTTTTGGAACAAGTGATGAGCTCACGTAAACTGTTTGCTGTACTCATTGTCGGCCTGCTGCTGATCGCAGGGCAGGTGGCTGCGCTCGTGCACGCCGCAGAGCATCCGTTTCATACACCCGATGAAACATGTGCTGCTTTTGCACATTTTGAGCGTAATGATCATGCGGTTGCAGTTTTGTTGCAAATCATTGAAAGCCAGCATATTGCAGATATAACGGATATCAGCTTAACCTCGATATTCATCAACCAGACCTGTTTACTCCATCGGCCCCGGGCACCCCCCATTGCATACCTGAATCAGTAGTCCTCCTGTTTCCGGCAGAAGCTGAATCCTTGCGCGGAAATTTGCTGCATTTCACTGTATAAGGTGTGTATATTTATGAAAACAATAACTGTACGAACAGCGCTCGCCTGTGCTGTTTCGCTGAATATAACGTTTGCTCACGGTGCTGCTGACATTGATGAGCTGAATAAAAAACTTGATGAATACGAGCAGCGTATTGAATCGCTGGAACGCAAAGATGCTGAAACCGGTCGTGACCGCAGCAGCAGTTCTGACTACAGTCGCAGGAAAACGACGAGTAACCAGTTCAATCCTGCTATCAGTGTAATTATCGATGGTGTATTTGCCAGTTATAGTAATGATCCGGAAGATTATCGTATACCGGGTTTTGCCCTGGGCGGTGAAGCCGAACTTGCACCCGAGGGCATTTCACTGGGTCATTCCGAAATCGTGTTCAGCAATAATATCGATGACAAGTTCTATGGCCAGCTCACCCTGGCGATTGCCGAGCATGACAACGAGGTCGAGGTCGAACTGGAAGAGGCGTTTTTCGAAACGCTATCGCTCGGCAAGGGCTTTACTGTTCGTGGTGGACGTTTCTATTCTGCACTCGGTTACCTTAACCAGATCCATGAACATGCCTGGGACTTCAAGGACGCGCCACTGATTTATCGCGCGCTGTTCGGCAACCAGTACTTTGATGACGGCTTGCGCTTGTCAGTAATCGTGCCAACCGATCTTTTTCTGGAATTCGGCGCTGAGGCTCTTTCGGGACGAAAATTCCCGGCTGGAGGCGAGCAGGACGGCGTTGGCAGCTGGGTAGCTTATACCAACGTCGGTGGTGATATCGGTGCGAGCCACAGTTGGCAGGCAGGGATAAGCTACTGGGCGGCTGACCAGATCGAGCGCGAATACGGCGGCCATAGCCATGATGGTGCTGCTGAAACGCCAGTTTTTGCAGGCGACAGCAAGACTATTGGCCTGAACGCGATCTATAAGTGGGCGCCGGATGGTAATTATCTTGAGCGCAATCTGAAACTGCAATTTGAGTATTTCTATCGGGAAGATGAAGGCAGTCTGACCCTGCTCAACAGCGACCCGCTGGAAACCGGTTCACTGGATGGCGTGCAGGACGGCTGGTATGCCCAGGCGATCTGGCAGTTTGCGCGCAACTGGCGGACCGGCATTCGCTACGACATGCTCGACAGCGATAACAAAGGCAGCGACAGCGGTGTGCTCGATGAAGCCGGCCTGCTCAGTAATGGCCATAGCCCCAAACGCGCGAGTGTTATGGCCGAGTGGGTGCCAAGTGAGTACAGCCGTTTGCGCCTGCAATACAATCGCGATGATTCGTACCAGCTGTCGGATGACCAGGTCTACCTTCAATATACATTCAGCATAGGATCACATGGTGCGCATGCTTTTTAGATCAGCGGTCCTATTCGGACTGGTAACGTTACTGGGTGGATTGTCCGGTGTGGCACAGGCAACTGTGCAGGTGTTCGCCTGCGAGCCGGAATGGGCGGCACTGGCTAAAGAGCTGGGCGGTGACCGGCTCGAAGTCTACAGCGCAACGACCGCCAGC
>JASFVM010000277.1:0-3964 GCA_050049835.1 Gammaproteobacteria bacterium | reverse complement strand
AAGCCGGCCTGCTCAGTAATGGCCATAGCCCCAAACGCGCGAGTGTTATGGCCGAGTGGATACCGAGTGAGTACAGCCGTATACGGCTGCAATACAATCGCGATGATTCATACCAGCTCGCGGATGATCAGGTCTACCTTCAATATACATTCAGCATAGGATCACATGGTGCGCATGCTTTCTAGGTCAACAATACTATTTGCTATAGTCACCTGCTGCAGTTGCTTGTGCAGCAGCGCCCAGGCCGCGCTGAATGTGTTCGCCTGTGAGCCGGAGTGGGCCGCGCTGGCTAAAGAACTGGGCAGTGACCGGCTTGATATCTACAGCGCCACAACTGCCCGGCAGGATCCGCACCGCATTGAAGCACGCCCCAGTCTGATAGCAAAAGCACGCAAGGCTGACCTGATGATATGTACCGGTGCCGAGCTTGAAGTTGGCTGGCTGCCGCTGTTGCTGCGCAGGGCCGGTAATGCACGGATCCAGGTTGGACAGCCCGGCCACTTCCTGGCGTATGAATATGTCAGCATGCTGGAGGTGCCGGAAAAGCTTGACCGCAGCCTGGGCGATTTACATGCCAGTGGTAATCCGCATATACATACAGATCCACGCAATATACTGCTTGTCGCCGGCCATTTATCGCAGCGGCTGCAGGAACTGGACCCGGATAACAGCAGTTACTATCAGCAGCGATATCGCGAGTTTGAGAGTGAGTGGCAGAACGCGTTGAACGACTGGGACGAACGCGCTGCACCTGCAAAGGGTGCAAAGGTAGTCGTGCACCACGATTTCTGGTCTTACCTGCTGGATTGGCTGAATCTCCACAAGCTGGCGACGCTGGAACCGGTGCCCGGTGTTTCTCCCTCGAGCAGCCATCTTGCTGCAGTCAGGCAATTGCTCAGCAGTCAGCAGGGCGTGATGATCATCAATACCGGCTACATGAGCGATCGCCCGGTGCACTGGCTGGCTGAGCAGACGGATCTGCCTGTGGTAACGCTGCCTGCCAGCGTTGATTATCACGATGATGAGACGCTGTATCAATGGTTTGACAAACTGGTTGATATGGTCACGGGACCGGTGAAATGAGTGTCGAAGGGCTTGATGCCGGCATTCTTGCGCCCGCCTTTGTTGCCGGCCTGATTGTGCTGGCAACCCATATTCCTCTGGGTTACGAGGTTCTCAGGCGCGGTATCATTTTTATTGATATTGCTGTGGCGCAAATTGCCGGGCTTGGTGTCATCATTGCGTATTCACTTGGCTGGGATGAGCATGGCATTGCCGCGCAGATTGCGGCAGTATCCAGCGCCCTGGCCGGGGCATGGGTGCTGAGCCTGCTGGAGAAGAAATACGGCAAGCACCAGGAGGCGCTGATCGGCACCAGCTTTATTCTTGCGGCAACCGGCGGTATCCTGCTGCTGGCCAATAATCCGCATGGTGGTGAGCATCTGAAGGAGTTACTGGTCGGGCAGATTCTTTGGGTAGAATGGAATCAACTGCTGGCTGCTGCCGCTATATCGATGGTCGTTTTGATGTTATGGGTGCGACTGAGAAAAAAAATCGGCGGCCTTGGCTTTTACATGCTGTTTGCGATAGCAATTACCGTTTCAGTGCAGCTGGTCGGCGTATACCTCGTTTTCGCCAGCTTGATCATCCCGGCGCTGGCAACGATTGGTTATAACGAGAAACCGGCTATTGGTCTGTCGTTTATAATCGGTATCAGTGGTTACGCAGCAGGCCTGATATTGTCGGCATTGCTTGATCTACCCAGTGGGGCTGTCATCGTATGGACCATAGCGGCTTCAGCCCTGATCATAAAAACAGCGATACCGTTACAGGCCCGGTGATTTCTGTAACGCAGGGTAACCAAACTGCAATTCAACCAGGCATAAAACAGGAGCAGGTAATGATTTTGAATATTGAGCAAGTGTTTCCCTCCTCACCACTTGTCCCTCGTCCCTAGCCCCTGTCGTTCTCATGTGCGGAATATGCGGCGAAGTCCGGTTTGACAGTACAGCACCTGACGCAGATCTTATCCATCGTATGATGGACAGGCTGGCAAGACGTGGTCCTGACAGTGAAGGATGTGTTATCGATGGCAATGTTGGTCTGGGTCATCGTCGCCTGGCTATCATCGATCTCTCCGACAATGCGCGCCAGCCAATGGTCGATCAGCAAAACGGGCTTGCGCTTGTCTTTAATGGCACGATTTATAACTATCCCGAATTGCGCGCATCATTAGTCGCCAAAGGTCATCAATTCGTTTCTTCGGGTGATACCGAAGTGATCCTCAAGTCTTATGCTGAATGGGGCATTGATTGCCTGCAACGTCTGCACGGCATGTTTGCTTTTGCGCTCAGTGACAAAAAAAACAACAGGCTGATACTGGCGCGTGATCGTATCGGCATCAAGCCATTGTATTACTCGCATAACAGTAACCGTGTGCTGTTTGCTTCAACGACACAGGCATTGCTTGCTGCTGATTCTTCAATCGATACATCGATTGATGCCTGTGCAATGCATCACATGTTTTCGCTACATGCTGTGGTGCCTGCCCCGCGAACAATTCTCAATGGTGTGCGCAAGGTACGTCCTGCGCATTATATGGTGTTCTCGGGTGACGGTAATGTAGAGGAAAGGCGCTACTGGTCATTAGCTGCAAGGCGCCCTGAAAAATCCATGGATGAGGATGACTGGATCAACGCAATACATGATTCGCTGCGAAGGTCAGTTGAACGTCGCCTGAAAATCGCTGACGTGCCGGTAGGCGTACTGCTGTCCGGTGGTATTGACTCCAGTTTGCTCGTTGGCCTGTTGAGTGAGGCAGGAGTAAAGGGGCTGAAAACATTCTCGGTGGGTTTCGAGGATCAGCCGGAAGAGAAGGGTAACGAGTTCGAGTATTCAGATGCGGTGGCAAATAAATTTGCCACCGAGCACCACCGCTTCCTGGTGCCGAATGACCAGGTATTACCAAGACTGCCTGAAGCCTTCAGGCATATGACTGAGCCCATGTTTGCCCAGGATGCGATAGCTTTTTACCTGCTTTCTGAAGTGGTGGCAAAGGAAGTCAAGGTTGTGCAGAGTGGCCAGGGCGCCGACGAGGTATTTGGCGGTTATTTCTGGTATCCACGCATGCAGCATTCGATTACGCCGGGTGTGCGCCGGTTCAGCGAACATTATTTTGACCGTGACCATGATGAGTATATCGAAATGGTCGACAGTCGTTTTCATACAGAGGATGTGACTTCCAGACTCATCGGTGAGCTTCTCGACGGGGTGGAAGCAGATGAATACCTGGACCGGGTGCTCGCGGTTGATGTTACAACCCTGATTGTCGATGATCCGGTCAAGCGCGTCGATAATATGACAATGGCATGGGGGCTGGAAGCACGCGTACCTTTTCTTGATCAGGAGCTTGTCGAACTCGCTGCAACCATGCCGCCCGGGCTCAAGCTGGCCAGTGGTGGCAAGCACATACTGAAGGAGATATCGCGGGGTCTTTTGCCGGACAGTGTGATTGACCGTAAAAAAGGCTATTTCCCGATGCCGTCACTCAAGTATGTGCGGGGCGAGTTTCTCGATTTCATGAAACAGCTGCTCCTGTCTGATGCCGCAAAGAATCGCGGTTTGTACAATGCCGCCTACGTAGAGAAACTGATGGCAAGACCTGAAGACTACCTGACACGGCTGCAGGGCAGCAAGCTGTGGCATCTTGCTGCGCTGGAATTATGGCTGCAGCAAAACATTGATTGAGAAAATTGAACCGCGGCACAATCATGCAGTCACATACTCCAGGTTATTGTTGAAAAGAAATAATTTATCCTCCTGGTTCTGCAGGACGGCAGTATTTATTAGATACCGGAGTGAAAGTAGGTTTTTCGGCACAGGGCCACAGGGTAATATTCACTTAATCCAATGAAGTAACAGGTGATGTAAATGACAGATGTAATGGAAAGAATTGACGAGCACG
>JASFVM010000275.1:0-3973 GCA_050049835.1 Gammaproteobacteria bacterium | reverse complement strand
AGTTTTCCACCGAAAGCGAGAGTTTACTGATGGCAGTGAACAATGAACAATGAATAGTGAATAGTGAATAGTGAATAGTGAATAGTGAATAGTGAATAGTGAATAGTGAATAGTTCAGGCAGGTCAATTTCTTTTTTACTGTCATTCCCGCGAAAGCGGGAATCCAGCGTCTTCCAGGTACGGTGAGGTAACAGGCAGATGAGATTCCGTATTTATCGCTACAATCCGGACGTCGACAAAAAGCCTTACATACAGGACTTCGAGTTGAATGATATCGAACCCGGCATGATGCTGCTCGCTGCGCTGCTCAAAATCAAGGACAGCATTGACGAATCACTGAGCTTCAGGCGTTCCTGTGGCGAAGGCGTATGTGGTTCTGATGGCATGAACATCAACGGCATTAATGGCCTTGCCTGTATTACACCGCTGGCGAGCCTGAAACAGCCGGTTGAAGTAAGACCTTTGCCCGGCCTGCCGGTAATACGTGATCTCATCGTCGATATGGAACAGTTCTATCAAAATTACCGGGATGTCAATCCTTATCTCATTGTCAACGATCCGATGCCGGAAGTTGAACTGAAACAGACACCGCAACAGCGTGAAAAGCTTGATGGTCTGTATGAATGTATCCTCTGTGCCTGCTGTTCGACCCAGTGTCCGTCATTCTGGTGGAATCCGGATAAATATCTCGGCCCGGCAGCCTTGTTGCAGGCCTCGCGTTTCATCGAGGACAGTCGCGACCAGGCAACGGAACAGCGCCTGGCAGCACTGGAGGGACCGTTCAAACTGTTCCGCTGCCATAGCATTATGAACTGCGTGCAGGTCTGCCCCAAGGGACTGAATCCGACAAAAGCGATCAACAATATCAAGAAAATGATGGTTAAACGCTCGCTGTGAGCAGACAGGCTGCTGAATATGCTGAACTTAAATGGCGTTGTCGCAGGGGCATGCTGGAGCTGGATATATTGTTGAACACCTATCTCGACAGAACGTACGACACGATGTCACAACAGCAGGGTACAGTTTTTACTGCTGTGCTGGATTATCCCGACCAGGTGTTACTCGATCTGCTGCTGGGCAATATGCAATCAAACGATACTGAGGTAAACAGGTTGATTAGCGCAATACAGCAAGCTAACAGGTCATGAGTCAATTGTAATAGTCAGGATCTGATCTGACATTCAGTGCCAGATTAGCTTGAACTGTGATTTTTTCATATGGACGAACATTCCTGCAGCCAGTTAAAAAACTGATCCGGAATATACTCTCGCAGAGACGCCGGGAGCGCAGAGGAAGACCAGTTCAATATGATTGCTCCATCAGGTAAAACATGAGTTAGCTCTGCGCGCTCTGCGACTCAGCGAGATGACAGGAGTCAAACCAGCGGCACAGGTGTATGTCGATGATGGAAAATCTGACAATGTGTGTGCGATCAGCTCAGGACCACTACAGTTCAATCCATCAGACAGTAGAAAGAAATCAGTTCCTGCGTTTGCGTGGTCGATAGATAATAAAACCCAGATCATCCGGGTGACCGGAAACAGCATCCGTTGCCTTGCACTGCATGCGTGCAGCGCAAGTCTTTGCCAGGGTGACTGCTGTTTTTGCCAGATCGCCGCAGCGGACCTGTTCAATAATTTCTTCGGTGAGCATGTTGTCGAACAGGCCATCGCTGGCGACCACAACCGTATCACGCGGTGCCAGTCTGAGCGGAGGGCCGATCTCGATGCGCAAGTCGCGGCTGCCGACAATGTTCGAGACAATATTTCTTTCAGTGTGTGCGAGCGCTTCTGCTTCATCGATATAACCAGCCTCCACCGCATAGGCAGTAGGGGAATGCGCTGTCGTTTGCAGGCGTAAGCGGCCACGTTGACCGGTTACGATGATACCCGAGTCACCTACGTGATAACTGCGCATCCTGTTCTCATTGATTTCTACGATGGCGAGTGTTGTAGCGGCGCCGTTTTCCAGCTGCAGAATGGCCTTGTTGGCTTTTTCGATACCATCAAGAATGGCATCGCGCAGCAGATCTACGCTGGCGTTTTCCAGGTTTTTCTGCAGTGACAGGATGGCAAGACGTGCCGCGATGTCACCGGAAGGTGCCCCACCCATGCCGTCAGCGATAACCAGTACGACGGCTTTATCACCGACGGGGATAACAGCAGCGGCATCCTGGTTATTCTCTTCAACACTATCCTGCTTGTAGGGTGCCTGCCTGAGAAAAATTGCAGCATCACCGGTGTTCAGCGTTTTTATCACGGGGGAATCGAGAGTAACGCCAGTATATACCTGGTTATCGTTGTTCATGCCCACTCCATGGTTTCGAGATAACCCCTGAGCTGACCGGCTGTGCGGAATTTCTTCGAGATAAGCGAATGCTTCAGCCCGCAGCAGATTGCCTTGATTTCAGCCGGTTGTCTGGCGTAATAACGCTGGCCGCCGAGTATTTCATAAAACAGCTGGATCAGCATAATGACATCACTGCGTATATTGGCAGAGCTCGGTGATCCCCAGTGATAGAGGTCGATTAATTTAAGATCGAAACCGAGCCCCGCTCTTTGCACAATGATATTTTCATCATGCAAGTCACCATGGTATTCACCCATGGAGTGGATGCACTCGATGCCCGTAGCCAGTGTATGCAACAGGTGGACGGCCTGGAATGGTGAGAGCCTTTTCCCCGGCTGGCGTTTGATATAGGCGCTCAGCAGCTCGCCTTCAATGAATTCTGAAACCAGGAACGAGATCGGAATGTCGCGCCACATGAAAGTATCGTGACTGTGGTACTGGATAATGAAAGGGCAATGGCGCAACTTGTGAAGTTTGCGGGCATAAAACTTCAGTGTTCGGTTGTGTACGTTTCTTTGCGGTAGAAACAGCTTGGCGGTGCGGTCGATGCCGGTGGTTATTTCACGAATCAGGTAGACTTCGCCTTCCCAGCCGGCGCCCAGTCTTTCCAGCACACGGTAGTGCTCTGTTAACATCGTCCCCGGAGGCAGCTTCAGATGTTTAAGGTGCTTTGTACTCATAGATTTAATTTCCGGGTTATCCAGAACAGTTTACCTGTGAAACCATGGTCTGTTGCAGGAATTCTGCAGTGCTGTTCGATGACCGTTTTAATATAAATCGACTGGCTATACGGGACACTCTATGCGCTGGATTTCAAGGCGCCTGCTGTAACATCTTCCAGACTGTACACACCGCTGTCGAGTATCCAGCCACTGACCAGTCTAGCCGGGGTGACATCAAAAGCCGGGTTATAGACAGGCGCATCGACGGGTGACCAGCTGCAGCTGCCGAAGCTGCCGCGAACGCCGCGTACTTCATCGGCACTGCGTTGTTCAATGGGTATGGCCGTACCATCGCTACAGTTCAGGTCTACAGTTGTCCGCGGTGCCACTACGTAAAATGGAACCTGATGATATCTGGCAAGTACCGCAAGGGTGTAAGTGCCGACCTTGTTGGCAAAGTCACCGTTTGCTGCAATACGATCTGCGCCCACCATGACCTTGTCGACCCGGCCCTGCGCCATCAGGCTTGCTGACATCGAGTCGCAGATCAGCTGATAGGGTACACCGGCTTTTTCCATCTCCCATGCCGTCAGTCGTGCGCCCTGTAATAGCGGCCTGGTTTCATCAACCCAGACGCTGATGTCCTTGCCCTGTTTACAGGCGGTGGTAATGACGCCAACAGCGGTGCCAACGCCGGCGGTTGCGAGACTGCCGGTATTGCAGTGAGTAAGAATCCTGTCGCCGCTTGCAACCAGGGCAGCGCCATGCGCCGACAGTGCTGCGCACAGGGCGACATCTTCTTCAAAAATCGCGACCGCTTCATTCGCCAGGGCCAAATTGTCTGCGCCTCTGGCAAGCAGGGTCTGCAGGCGTCCGAGATAATTGACCAGGTTTACGGCGGTCGGACGTGAAGCGCGCAGCAGGGCAATGGCGCTGGCAAGCTCGGCCTTACTGTCGCCGCG
>JASFVM010000274.1:0-3975 GCA_050049835.1 Gammaproteobacteria bacterium | reverse complement strand
TCCCAAAGTCAGCTGGTATCCGTTGGCTATCACCGACGAATCAGCCATCCAGGCATGGGCAAAGCAACTGGGTGAAATCGACTGGCTGATCAATGCTGCGGGTATATTACACGTACAGAATTCCCGCCCCGAGAAAAGCATTAAACAGCTCGATCCCGAGTTTTTCTTAAAGAACATCAGAACCAATGCCTTGCCGACATTGTTACTGGCGAAACATTTACAGGTACATTTCAAACATGGACGGCCGGCACGGTTCGCTACAGTATCCGCCAGGGTTGGCAGCATCGAGGATAATCGTCTGGGTGGCTGGTACAGTTACCGCGTATCCAAGGCGGCACTGAACATGTGCATCAAAACCCTGGCGATCGAATGGCAGCGCACCCTGCCCCATGTCGTGGTGACCGCGTTGCACCCGGGCACCACCGATACGGCATTATCAAAACCGTTTCAGAAAAATGTCCCTGCTGATCAGCTGTTCACACCGGCATACAGTGTCGCCCGCATGCTCGAAGTACTCGACAGACTCACGCCAGTAGATAGTGGTAAATTCTGGGCGTTTGATGGTGAATTGCTGCCCTGGTGAGCCGGCACAGCGTCAATATAAGCAGTTGTCAATATTCTTTACAAAATACGTGACGGAGCAGTTAAGTATTGCACAGTAAATTCATATGTTACTGAAATTAAACAACATATTATTTTTGGGCATGATATCTGCATTGTTAGCGATATGCGAGAAAATTCATTAACAGAGCTGGATTTCGATACGGCGATGGAGCTGGCGCGCTCGGATCCCGAGGCCTTTGAGCGCTACCGCCGCAATGTGATCGAGGCCTTGATAGCCCGGGCACCGGAAAGAAACCGGCAGCACTTGCGCCGTCTGCAATGGCGTATAGACCAGGAGCGGCAACGTGCATCCAACCCGACCGCCGCATTCCTGAAACTGTACCGGATGATGTGGGATTCATTCGCCGGCGAATACGGACTGATCGACACCATTTGCAATGCCCGCCCGGATGCCCAATGTTCGGATCAGTTGCCGGCCAGTGCAGAAGTCATCGTATTTCCCGGCATCGCCACAAAGCGGCGCTCTCCCAGGTCGTAACACCCCGCCCGCGCTAACAACAGCAGATTACTGACACCAGCTATCGAATAAAACTAATAACAATGGCGGACCTTTCGTCCTGCTTTAGGGCGTATCAGTAAACAATTGCGTAATGTCAGGTAATGTCTTCAGCTGAATTCGTTAATATAGGCTCCTGTCAACGAACTGATTAATTATGTTTCACCATAAAGGGGATAGCCAACATGCACACTGAAGTTACGACGGCACTGAAAAGACTGAACGCCATTCTGCCACTGGTAGCGGGACTGAAATCACTCAGCGACGAAGATGCCTCGCTCTATTGCAAACTGATAAACAGCTATGCAGAACAAGGTCGTACCCTCAGCCGTGACGAAGCTGCCGCTCTGGTAACAGATGCGCAACAATCGCTGACCAATATCGCTGTCAGCAAACTTATCGTACTTGACGCCGATGGCAACCCGGCCGGCGCCTATCCATTTACTTCGGAAGAACGTGAACACAAGGTCACCATAAATGGAGTGACGGCGCATTGCATGTGTGCACTCGATGCGCTGGCAGTCAGCCCGATGTTCAATACGCCGACGGTGATTGATTCACAATGCCGGGTCACCGGTGAAAAAATCCACATCGAACAGAATGGTACCGACTTCAGTGGCGCTACCCTGGATGCCTGGTTTGGCATCAACTGGGGCGCAGCATCAACTGACACCGTCTGTGCAGAATCACTCTGCATGGAAATGATGTTCCTCGCCAATGAATCTGTTGCCCGTGAGTGGCTGGCAGAATCGCCAGAAACGCGTGATATCTTTGATTTGCCCGCAGCCATTGAATTCGCCGCCGCTTTCTTTGTGCCACTGGCTGAAAATTGTCGTCAGGCTGCCTGATCCTTGTCTGCAGTAAAGGCTGTTGTGCCCCTGGCCCAGGAAATAACTGAAGCGTAAATCCTCGCTGCATTACATCTCGTTTTCTATCGGCAGGATACTGAGAAACCAGTCTTCCAGTCGCTGCAGCGCAGATTCGGCCGGTTGTGCATCAAGTACCCTGTCATCAGCAACCCATTGCAGGCTGCCATCATCCTGCGCCTGCAAATGCCAGGCATTGCGCTGGTGAAAGTCGAGTGCGACCACTTCACGCACCAGCTTGTTGAATTCGCTGCTCCTGATCAGCAGCCCCATTTCGGTGTTGAGACGCAATGAACGTGGACCCAGGTTGGCGCTGCCGATATAACTCAGATCATTATCGATAAGCAGTAACTTGCTGTGCAAGCCAAGGTGTTTGTCGCCGATCGGCTCTTGCATGTAGATAGCACGGTCCTTGGCGAAGACGCGCACTTCATGCACCTCTGCACCATGATCGACAAGACGGCACATGGTGACGATAGGCACTGTGTGCCGCGACACGGTTATTGGAACGCAGCGAGTTCGTCAGTACGCGCACCCGCACGCCCCGGTCTTCGGCGCTTTCGATGGCCTGTTCGAGCTCGGGTGTCGGTATCAGGTAGGCCGATACCAGGATCAGCTCCTCGTTGGAGCCTTCCATCCAGTCGATCAGGACTTTGGATAACTGGACGGGCGATTCTTCCGGTGCATCCGGATTATTTGCTGCCGGTATGTCGCCAATAACCAGCACTTCACCAGCTACTGCCTTGCGCGCTGTTGTCATCCAGGCTTGAGCGCGTGTTACGGGATCTTCGTTCAGTCTATGTGCTGCCGTGGACAGCACCCAGGATTCAAACGCTTCGGGGCTCAGTTTCGGTTCTGCAGTAATAATGCGGTCGACAGGAAATGACCAGTCACTGTTCCAGTAGTCATCGAACTGTCTGCTCAGCGATAACACGGCAGGTCCGGCGGTCAGTACTTCGAGTTCACGAAAGTTGGCATCATCATGACTGCCGAAATACTCATCCGCAAGATTGCGCCCGCCAATAATCGCAGCGCGGTTGTCGACCACCATCACCTTGTTATGCATACGGTGATCGACACGACTGAAGTCCGCCAGGTTGAGCAATTGCCGGACCATGATGTTGCTGGTACGTGTTGCAAACGGATTATAGATACGGAATTCAATATTCGGATGATGATCGATATCCAGTATGGCCTGATCGTGAGTGGCGGTGAAGGTATCATCGAGCAGAATGCGTACCCGGACACCACGGTCGGCGGCCTCGTTAGATGTGGCGCAGGATCTTCAGCCCTGTCTCGTCTTCTTTCCACAGGAATGTCTGCAGATCGAGTGACTGCGTTGCGCTGTCGATCAGGCGCAGTCGCCAGTCGATGGCCTCACCACCAGTATTGAG
The DNA here is from genome assembly GCA_050049835.1 of Gammaproteobacteria bacterium. Lineage (GTDB taxonomy): Bacteria > Pseudomonadota > Gammaproteobacteria > SZUA-229 > SZUA-229 > JABDQW01. The sequence goes on along the minus strand of JASFVM010000274.1, from coordinate 595 downwards.
AAGGTGCTGCCAGTCATCAGAGCGCACGCCGGATAGCCGCGTCCACAGTTGCGTTTGCGCCGGTGCCAAACTGTGTTCATCGGGCAACGCAACCGGTTTTAACGTCGAGCAGGCGGTCATCAGCAGAATAACCGTCGACAGGACCAGGCTGGCAAATAGACGGCATTTCTTCTGGATCGGGTTATTCGAAGGCAGTTTTAGCACTGAGTGGCTGACTCGCCATAATGATACCTGTTTTGACATCAAAGAGAGTCTATACAGGTGCATCTGCCCTGGTAAAGAATATTGATTTGAATCATAAAAAGCTGGTTTTTTTTCCCGAATTGATCATGGTCATAGTCCGGCTCTATTCATAGAGGTATAAGTAAGGTGTTAGCTGGGCTTTATACGATTCAAATGGAGATTAAACAAGATGAAATATATCCTTTCCCTGATATTGTTAATGTCGTTTAGTGCATATGGCATAGCAGCACCAGGTGGTGGTCATCACAAGCTTGTTGAGTATGACTATCATGATTATATCAACAGCAATATCCAGTCAAAGACATTTGTCAGGTATCAAAATGGTGTTATCTATGACTTTGTCTGGACGTTT
>JASFVM010000273.1:0-3982 GCA_050049835.1 Gammaproteobacteria bacterium | reverse complement strand
TGTAGCGAAATTCTAAATGATATTGCCAGCCCGGGCAGGTTAAATCTTCATGCAGTAGCCGAAAGTTCTGTCCTGCCGCTCCGGGCCGCTGAGCCCCGTGCCTCGGCTGAAAGGATCAGCTGAACAGCTTTTTCAATGCCAGGTGAACAAATTCATTGGTGTAGGAATTTTCACCGCAATGAATCAATACTTCCTCATCCGTGCGGAACGTCAGGTACGGTCTAATCTCAAATCCGTCAGATTCGATTGCTGCCATATCATCGATGATACTGGCTATGCTGAACGTAATTTTCGCGACATTCTCCTCCAGCTTTTCTCCTTCCATGCCCGCTTCCATAAGCTTGATCTTGATACGTTGTGCGATCTCATCGATGAGTATCGCCTGGCACTTGTCGAATTGTTCGATATCGAATTTTAATTCCATCGTGTACACCCTGATTATCCACTGAGTCAGCCCGGACTGAATTATACTTGATCAGCCTGGCCACAATAGAGCGGCCAGCCCGAATGGCGATCCTGCTCAGCAACCGGAACCATGAACAGACACCCCGGGCCACAGTACTGATCTGTACGAACCGAAATCGCTGCCGGCCTAATCGGGCACGAAAGTATACAGTTTCTTGTCGGGAATGACGCCTCGCACCCCGCCCCTGGGATTTTCCACATCTCCCTTGTATCGCGGGATGACATGGATATGCAGGTGAGGGATGGACTGGCCTGCGGCCATTCCGACATTGATGCCTATGTTGTAACCATCGGGGTGGTACTTTTCGTCACAGACTTGCTTGCCTTTCGCAACCAGCCCCCAGAGGTCCACCAGTTCTTTGTCACTGATATCGAAATAGCTTGCAAAGTGGCGATACGGAATAACCAGAAAATGCCCTTCGCTGGCGGGATGACGATCCCAGGCAGCGAATCCGTACTCGCTCTCAATAATCAGGCGCCTGCCTGGCTTCTTCACACAAAAACGGCACTCTTCTTCATTTACCGTCATGGATGCTCCCGTTTCACTCATCTAACTGTTACTCCTGGCAATTTAACATCGACCCTGTCGACCTGACTGCAGAGGTTCAGGATCGCCGCCGGGGATCCGGCCCCAGATGCATTTTGCCGACAAAATCGATCACTGTTTTTGTTCCGTCACGAACCGGGAACAAGAATAACCCGACCATACGGTGTATTCCAGACCTGGTAGCGTTCAGCTCGACTGGACGATGGCGGGCTTTTTCAACCTGCATTTCGGCCAGTTTTACGGAGCCCTGCCGGTGAAACCATCCGCCGCAGCGCTCTGATGGCCGCGATGGCAGTCAGAGTCATGACAACGAAAATCGTTATCTCCCTGCATGGGCTGTTGCAGATCAACTGCTTCTCCAGCTCGCTGACCACAAAAACAACATAAAAATCTCAAAATGTGCGCCCGCGCGCCCCGCCAGGGGCACACGGCGCTCGTGTCACCCGCAGCTAGGGACGCTTCGGGGTTTCGTATTTGACCTCTTTCTGGAACGGCTCCCAGATGGTTTCGTAGCCAACGTAACCCTTCTCATTTGCCTTTTTCTGACGGGTGATCACAAAACGAGACTGGCCCTCGGGAACCTCGGGCCGGGTTTTGGGTGCATCACTCATAATCTACCTCTTGTTAGCAACAATTAAAGGGAGGATCGAATAAAGAATAGATGTCAGCCCCTCCCGGTTAACTGACAATCGAATTATAAATCTGCGCTATCGGGCTTATCCAGAGCATATGCATTCACCGGGCTTACCGAATCACACACAACCGGGATGCCCCTCACAGGTAAAAAACACCATCCCGGCGCTGTAATCGATTATCCTGTTCTCCCCTGGAAGCCCTGAGCCGGGCCTCCACGAGAATGGAACGCATTAATTTATCGTCGGCAAACTCAGGGTACAGCGAATAGAATCTGAACACCTCCATGGCATAGGATTTCGCCGCCTTTTCAAGGCGTTTGCGTTGATGATGTTCGAGGCCGTGCAGCATCAACAGGCGTGTGGATTGCCGGCGCAGATAGCGCTGGCAGATCTCATGATGCGCCTCTTCCTCCCAGTCTTCCCTGATCATGAGCGGTGGAAACTGATCGGGCTCGCCGGGGCGTCGCTGGAACCAGCGGGCTCGGGGTTTGCTGCCGGCACGCTCTGTTACAAGCTGTTCCAGCCGGTAATTGACAGGTGTATCGGAACGCTCTTTTTCCTCTGGGGTCAGCTCGATCGGCATCACCGCTGCGGGCAAGGCCGTCCACTCGGGGTGGGACGGAAAATTCGCCATCTGACTCCCTTCCGTGCAGCTGAAAATCAACGCCAGCGGAGACTCGTCTACCGGATCCAGCAGCCAGTACTCGAACTTGTCCGCTGCAGGAAAAGGCAGGGATGCCGTTTCAAGGAAGCGCGTCAGTTCCAGGATCCTGTCATCGATCTCTTCGCCGTCCCGTAACGCCCGTTCCTCAACCTCGCCGAGATCGCTATGTTTAACCCAGGCAACCCGGATAAAGTTCGTTTCATGACGGCGGAACTGGATCTCCCAGGTGTCCATATCCATGGTGACCGCGCGCGCCTGTTCCGATTCGGCAATCTGAACCTGGCCGGAATACGGTGGCATGAGACGTTGAGAGTACACTTTAATCATGGGCATCAGGATACTTGAAAAATGGTTTTCTGTCGTGCGGGCCTGAAGGGGGCGTAGCGAATGTTAATTAACCAGCCTGCAAGATGGGTAATAAATAATCGCCACGTCCCCATAACGACGTGTTTTCTTTCGTAAAGCCCGCCCTCTTTACCAGGTAAACGGAAATGACACGGCAGGCGAGATTCAGCACCTGACCGATAACCGTCGGAAGGGTGGCGAACAGAAAGCGCAGCTGAAACGGGAAGTTCAGCACCCGCTGGAAGCCGTGTTCCAGCCAGCCCGATCCCGCCCACCGTTACTTCAAGATTCGGGGTAATGATATTGGGGTCCATATTCTGCGCCATTCAATCGATGAAGATTTCCGGGAAATAACCTTGTTTGACAGTGGCACCAGGGCGGATACCCGTTTCTCGTCGACCTGAGTAAACATTCAAGCTGCCAGCCTGCGGTGTTGTGACCAGCCTCGCCAGTTAACGTTCGTCAATGCAGTTGGATTCCAGCACAAATGTCGTTTATTCTTCTTGATACTTTTAGAAAACGCATCCACGCTTCAGGTAGCCAGCGAAGCTTCTTTCAATGGCTTCGTTTTTACCTGCAGTAACTGATGATCATTGTTTAAAAAGGCATTATCGGCAATGAAAAAACCCACCGTGCTTGTTGGAAACGGAAAATACGCCAGCGCCATCTACCATTATCTAACCCACGACAGTGATATCGAGGTTGGGGCATTCACTGTTGATAAGCAATATATTGATACGACGATCAAACACGGCTTACCCGTCGTCGCCTTTGAAACAGTAGAACAAAGCCATCCGCCGGATCAGTTTAGAATGCTGGTCGCCCTTGGCTTTAAACAACAGAACCAACTGCGCTACCAGCACTACCTGGAAGCCAAACAAAAAGGTTATCAATTCGTCTCCTACATTGCCTCATCAGCATCAGTCTGGAATGCTGAAATTGGCGAAAACTGTATTATTCTGGACCAGGTTGTAATGCAGCCTTTTGTTACTGTAGGCACCAACACCATTATCAGCAGCAACGCGTTTATCGGACATCATACAAACGTGGGAAACAACTGCTTTATTGCAGGCCAGGCCTCTATCGCAGGTTGTGTAACAATAAATGAAAATACGATAATCGGTATGAACAGCTCTGTGAAGGAGGGCCTTGTAATCGGTAAATCCTGTACCGTTGGGTCAAGCGCTGCTGTTGTGAGCAATATAGATGATGGCCAAACGGTTGTCGGCGTGCCGGCAAAACAGATAGTCCGAAAACCGCAAACGTAGCTCAGTTACCGCTTTTACCCTGTCACACCTTTGATGGATAAAGTGAGCCCTTAACATA
>JASFVM010000043.1:0-12483 GCA_050049835.1 Gammaproteobacteria bacterium | reverse complement strand
TTTCGGCGCAGCACCAAAACCGCCGTATTCGTCATCAAAAATATCAGCGATTTGTTCAACTGCCCGTTGGCGAATGTCTCTGTCGATACTGGCTCCGACTGCACTCTCATCAGCTGCCGCCTTGATTTGCGCCGCAATCTGTTCTGCAACCATGTTGAGACGGGCCCTGTCCTTGTGCCATAAATCATTAATCCTGATTAATAACTCTTTCAGCCCGGTACTGTTGTCCGTGCTCACTGGAGGGTAATAGACACCTGCATGAAAAGGCTCAAGTTCGTGATTCAGAAATACCGTCATTGGCCATCCACCGTAACCGTTAACCAGCTCCGTAGCTGCCATGTAAACATTATCGATATCCGGACGTTCTTCACGATCAAGCTTGATGGCAATGAAGTGCTTGTTAATGATGCTCGCAATTGTTTCATTTTCAAATGACTCATGCGCCATGACATGGCACCAGTAACATGTTGAATACCCGATGGAAAGAAAAATGGGTTTGTCCTGCTCCCGCGCCAGTTCAAACGCTTCTTCACCCCAGGGATACCATTGCACGGGGTTGTAGGCATGTTGCAGAAGGTAGGGGCTGGTTTGATTGATCAGGCTGTTGGCTTTGTTACCAGCTTGCTGATTGGAGTGCAGGTAGCTTTCGACCGTGTTCTGCAATATGTCTGCCGAAACAGGACTCGTATAAACACAGCCAAACAGCATCAGCCATACAACCAGGCCAGCTAACCGGGAGGCAGACCTCATCCAGCCCCCTGTAACACCCCTGTTCACTATATTCCTGCAGCCAGCTGCATGCCCTGCCTTATCGCCCGTTCGGCATCGAGTTCCATCGCCTTGTCTGCACCACCGATCACATGCAGCAGGATGCCCGAGCTTTTCAGTTCATCTGCCAGTATCCGATTGGGATTCTGTCCGGCGCAGATAATAACGTGGTCAACCTCGAGACTACGGCTGTTACCCTGATGAGTGATATGCAGCCCGTGATCATCAATTTTTTCGTATTTGACACCGCTCAGCATTTCAACACCGGCATCTTTCAGCGTGGTCCTGTGAATCCACCCTGTCGTTTTACCCAGGGAAGCACCTGCTCTGGATTGTTTGCGCTGCAACATGAATATCTTGCGCCCGCTATGTATTTTTCCTGTCTGCATCAGTAAACCACCGCGGTTCATGTAGCGCATGTCCACACCCCAGCTCTGCAACCAGTGTTGCCTGTCCTGCGGCCTGCCCTGTTGGACCAGTAATGTTGCAATATCAAAGCCGATGCCACCAGCCCCGATAATGGCGATACGCTTACCGGGCAGGGCTTTACCGCGAATCACATCGATATATGACATCACCTTGCGGTGATTGATTCCGTCAATGTCCGGCTTTCTCGGCAAAACGCCTGTAGCCACAATCACGGCGTCACATTCAGTCGCTCTTATTTCTCTTGCCGTCAGACTCTGGCCCAGCTTCAATTCCACCCCGTTATCCTCCATTGCATGACGAAAATAGCGCAGCGTCTCATGGAATTCCTGTTTGCCCGGTATCTTTACAGCCAGATTGAGTTGCCCGCCAATGTCAGCAATATCATAGGCCGTAACCATATGACCGCGCTGTGCGGCAATGGTCGCGAATGCCATGCCCGCAGGACCCAGCCCGATGACGATGATCTTTTTCGGGATTTTCGTTGCTGTGAACTGAAGCTCCGTCTCATAGCAGGCACGCGGATTTACCAGGCAAGTGGCACGTTGCCTGCGAAACACCCGGTCCAGGCACCCCTGGTTACAGGCGATGCAGGTATTGATACGTGATGCCCTGTTGTCCCTGGCCTTGTTGATGAATTGAGGGTCAGCAAGAAACGGGCGCGCCATGGAAATCATATCGGCTTCATTGTTCACCAGGATCTGTTCCGCTTCCTCTGGTGTATTGATCCGATTGGAAGTGATTAGAGGAACCGAGACATTTTGTTTCAGCTTCGCAGTCACCCATGTGAACGCGGCACGTGGCACCATGGCCGCAATGGTTGGTATTCTGACCTCATGCCAGCCGATACCAGTATTGATCAATGTCGCCCCTGCTTTCTCAATGGCCTGCGCCAACTGTACAACTTCTTCCCAGCTACTACCGTCCTTGAGCAGGTCGAGCATGGACAGGCGATATATGATGATCCAGTCATTACCTGCGGCTTTTCGTGTCCGGGCAACAATTTCAGTTGCAAAACGCATCCTGTTTGCAAATGAACCGCCCCATTCATCTTCGCGCCTGTTGGTATGCTGACAAATGAACTGATTGATCAGGTAGCCTTCAGAGCCCATAATCTCAACACCATCGTAACCGGCTTTTTTAGCCAGCATTGCCGTTTTGACATACGCCTTGATGGCTCGCTGTATTTTTTTTGCTGACATTTCACGTGGCTTGAACGGCGAAATCGGCGCCTTGATTGACGAAGGGGCAACTGCGAAGGGATGCATGGCATAACGTCCCGCATGCAGGATTTGCATGCAGATCCTGCTGCCGGCCTCATGAACCGCTGTTGTCAGCTTGCGGTGCTTGTATACCTGCCAGCGCTGGCTGAACTGGGATGAAAACAGGGCAAGTTGTCCGCAAAAATCCGGCGAAACACCACCGGTAACGATGAGCCCGACACCTCCTCTGGCGCGTTCCTGATAAAATTCAGACAGCTTCCTGAAACCGCCGATATGGTCCTCCAGCCCGGTATGCATTGAACCCATGATCACGCGGTTCTCCAGCGTGGTAAAACCCAGCTGCAGCGGTTTGAACAGATTCGGATAATACTCAGACATCTTCTGATCCCGTCATCAGGCGAATTTACACATTAAGGACCCAACATTTCTGGTCACGCGCCTATCTGTCATGGTAACAGTAAAGATATAATGATATTTATGCATGTTACGCCAATCCGAACCATCTTATATGAATAGCCCGGTATCTCAACTCATACGCTTCTGGGCATATCTACTGGTTGCGCCCTTGTTTCTGATGAGCGCCGTGGCCAGCAGCGACAGCTATAACAGCCCGGAAACAATTGCCGGCTCATATAAGATCGATGCCGAAGGACTGATTGAACTGGTAAACGAAAACGAAAACCAGATCATCATCGATGCACGCATCCAATCAGATCGCAAACAGGGCTATATACCCGGATCGATCAGCCTGCCGGACACTGAAACCCGCTGTGATACGCTGGCCAGGCTGATCCCTGAAAAATCCGATGCCGTCATTTTTTACTGCAATGGGCCGAAGTGCCGCAGGAGTGATCATGCTGTTGTCATTGCTGTAGCCTGTGGTTACACAAATATTTACTGGTTTCGCGGTGGCATTGAAGCATGGAAAGCCGATAGCTATCCGATATCGAAATGAGCGCACTTAAACACATCAGGATCGGGCTGTCGGACAAGATTTCAATCACCGTGGTTGCAGTCGGTGTGCTGGGCCTGATACTCGTTTACTATACGAGTACTTACTATCGCGATATTGCATACGATCATTACCAACGAAGTTTGCAAAATCTGGCGACCCTCAAGATTGAAGAGATCGTCGAAGATCTGAAAACAGATGCAGCGGACCTGGCACGCGCGGTCGAACAGGAACCTGAATTTTATCGTTATCTGACAGGTAATCAACAACGGGAACTTGCAGCTCTTCTGGATAACCAGTTCCGGCAGTACTTTGTGACTGCAGGAATTATTGACCTGATCGCACTGTATGTACTGGATGTCAATTTTGACCTGATCAGCGAGTCCAGCGAAGGCATTGAAACACCACACCCAGCACAGATCATCTGCCCGCAACTGGCACAAAGCGCCGCTCAGCGTGTCGGCGCTGAACGTCTTCAGTTAATCACCTCAACATGCGATCACCGGCAACGTCCGATGTTTGCGCTGATATCACCGGCTGGGGGTCTGAAGCTGATCGGATATGTGCAGGTTGTTGCCGATCTGGCCAGCAGCCTGCAACAACTGGAAGCTGCACTGGGCATGCCGATAAAGATCCAGTTGCAGAACGGCGAAGTCAGTTACCAGTCTGAAGAATGGATGCAGATGATCAGCGACGGCAATCGCCTGCCCGTCGTGTATAAGCTTGGTACCAGCAACAATGAAGATTCGGTCAGGATTTTTTTCCTGGCCGACATGACCGGATTCAATCAGCGTGTATTGTCTCACCGTAACTGGGTCATGGCACTGGCCACGATAACACTGTCCCTTACTGTCATCCTCATTCTGTATTTGCTGCAAAGCTCCACGATTACACCGTTATCAAGAATACATAGAATCCTCCATCTGCTGAATCAGAAAGACATCGACCGGGAAGGAGACAACCGGGTGCTCTTCGCGCAACTGCTGGATAACATCATCACCCTGCAAAAAAACTGGAAGCAGAGGTTTGCCGTGATGATTCTTGACCTTGATAACTTTGAAGCAGTAAACAAACAGTACGGCCACGAAGCCGGCAACGGCCTCCTTGACCAGGTGGGTGAACGACTGTCGACAATACTAAGAGGCACCGACATTATCTCATGGACCGGTACAGATACCCCTGGGCACAAATTACTCCCGGCAGACGCGAAAACAGAATATCGGGCCACCCTGGCAAGGCTTGGCGGTGATGAATTCGGCATGTTATTGCCGAGCGTTGAAACCGGGCAGCAAGCCGCTGCCGTGGCGAAGCGCATCGTTAACAGCCTGAACGCTGAATATACAATTAATGATCAACAAGTTACACTACGGTGTTCCATTGGCATCAGCATGTATCCGGATCATGGCCAGCAGGAGCAGGAGCTGGTCCGTAACGCTGACAAAGCCATGTACCAGGCCAAGCAGAGCACTGAGAAGTACTGCATTTACCGGACGAAAAAGCTATAGTTGGCACAAATGCCCATCGGGTAAAGCAATAACATGTACAACGCGTATTTCGGTTTCAAGGAAACACCCTTTTCAATAGCGCCTGATCCGCGCTATTTATATATGACAGACCAGCATCGTGAGGCGCTGGCCCATCTTGTCTATGGCCTCAACAGCGAAGGCGGCTGCATCTTGCTCACCGGTGAAGTCGGCACCGGTAAAACCACTGTCTGTCGCTGCCTGCTGGAACAGATACCACAACAATCAAATATTGCTCTGGTTTTTAATCCAAAAGTTACCGCAACTGAACTGCTCGAAACCATTTGTGATGAACTCGGCATCGAATACCCCGAAGGTGAAAACAGCGTAAAAACCTACATTGACCGCATTAATGATTTTTTATTACAGGCGAATGCCGCCGGGCAGAAAACGGTACTTATCATCGATGAAGCCCAGAACCTGGACAGCACTGTTCTCGAACAGCTGCGCTTACTGACCAACCTCGAAACCAACCAGCGTAAACTGCTGCAGATTATCATTCTCGGGCAACCCGAACTGCTCGAGATACTCTCACATGAAAACATGCGCCAGCTTGCACAACGCATTACCGCACGTTTCCATTTGAACCCGCTCACGCGCGACGAACTTAAAGCCTATATTACCCACAGGCTCGCAATAGCCGGTTCAAACATTCAATTGTTTGATGAAAAAACATTAAAAAGACTTTATCAGCTCAGCAAAGGCATACCACGTATTATCAACATTATCTGTGACCGTGCGCTGCTTGGCGCCTATGTAGAGAACAAGAACAGGATTGATATCGTGACGCTGAATAATGCAGCCAGAGAAGTCTTTGGTGAGGCAAGTCACGACAACAACACGAAAACACGCTGGCCGGCAATGGCCGCTGCAGTCGCCGGTGTTGCTGCTGTAGCCATGGCAACCTATTTGATACTGCAATCGGGACCCGAGCTGGCACTGGCGCTCCACGAAAGCGGGGATCAACTGCAGGATACCGTCGTCGCTGAAAACGAAACAGCCGCAGACAACGCTGTCTCCACATTAATGCAAGCGCCGGCAAACGACACTATTACGCCTGAAGATGACAGCGTTGCAACTGTCGAACAGAACACCGAGACGGGTCAGGCTGGCGAAATCGCAACCGTCAATGACAGCGACAGGTCTTCAGCTTTGAAAGAGCTGCTGTTCACCGAAGCTGAAAGCAGCAAGATCCAGGCATATACCGATCTGTTCGATGTCTGGAACAAAAAATATGATGTGACCAGGAACGGCAACGCATGCGGCTTTGCCGTCGACAACGGCCTGAGTTGTTTGCATCGCCAGGGCAACCTGCGCAGTCTTGCTATACTCAACCGGCCTGCGGTCCTCAAGTTTTACGATGATCACAACAATACCGCCTACGCGATTGTTACCTACCTGGACACTAACGAAGCGACGCTACGCAGGGGCAACAGCACCCTTACTGTCAGCGTTGATACCCTGAACGAGTACTGGCTGGGCGAATACACTTTGCTCTGGCAAAAACCGCCCTATTACCATTCTGCCGTACAACCGGGCAGCCAGGGCCCGATTGTTCAATGGCTGGATCAACAGATGGTGAGGTTGTACGGTCAAAACGAAGTACCCACCATACGCAACACATATAACGACGAACTCCAATCGCAGGTCATCAAGTTTCAGCAAAGCAAGGGGCTGACACCGGACGGTGTCGTTGGCCCGCATACCTTCATCCTGCTTAATTCCGAGCTTGAACTGAATACCCCGCTGCTGAATACCAGGAAAGGCTGATGTCTTATATTCTCGATGCGCTGAAAAAATCTGAACAGGAACGCGGCCGTGGCACGGCACCCGGTGTGCAGACCATGCATTCCTCAAGCCTGAATTACCATGCAAACAAAACCCAGCTCTGGCCCTATTTCCTGCTTGCCGCTGTTCTTGTCAATCTTGCCGCACTGGTTTATTTCATCATAGCGAAACCGGATACAGAAACTTCAGTGCAAGAGCCACAGAAAACAGCAGAAACACAGCCCGCAGCAGATGCTGTCAAAATCGAACGTTTTGCAGCTGCATCACACGACAGCCATGAAGGTGAAACCATCATCTATAAACCTGTGTCCATGCCCGGGACCCGTCAATTCGCGGCCGCAGAGCCGGCCAGCGTATTGGCCGGAGCGGAATACCCGCAATCCCAGGGAGCGATAATGGAGAAAGAAGAACTGCCCCCTGATATGCAGCAGCATATTCCAGTCATGGAATTTTCCGCTCACGTTTATTCGAGCAATCCCATGCAGCGCAGCATTGTGATTAATGGCCGTTTCATGGAAGAAGGTGACCGGCTGACCGCTGACCTGTTGCTGGATGAAATTACAGCGGATGGCGCCATCTTTAACTTCAGGGGACAACGCTTCCACCAGGGTGTTGTTTCGGCCTGGAACTGATAGCTAATATTCGCAGGCAGCAACCAGGTGCATCTCTTCATTGCGGACCGGATGCATAAACTCGAGCCGTTCTGCATGCAGCATCATGCGCTCAGCGTCGCCAGCTCCTGCGACGCTGTATAAACGATCGCCGACGACGGGATGCCCCAAAGCCATGCAGTGCACTCTTAACTGATGAGTCCGACCGGTCACCGGGCGCAACTGCAAACGGCTCACTGCTGCCGCCCAGGCGCTGTGTTCATACCCGAGCAGGCGCCATCGGGTCAGCGCCTGCTTACCATTAACATAATCAATGACCTGTCTCGGCCGGTCTGCCGGATCGGCGCGCATCGGTATGTCGATGACGCCCGACTGTTGCGCGACTACGCCATGCACCAGGGCAATATAGGTTTTTGCAACTTTACGGTCATGAAACTGACGGCTTAAAGCCCTTTGCACGTCGGTGCCCAATGCAAGCAGCATTACACCTGAGGTATGGCAGTCGAGGCGATGGACAACCTTGATTTCGGGATTGTCAGGTAACAGGCGTGTGACAACACAATCCTGCTTGTCTTCGCCCCGACCAGGCACTGAAAGCATGCCGCAAGGTTTGTTGACGGCAATGAAATATTCGTCCTGATAAATGATTTCGAGTTTCATAGCGTCGAAGAGCGCGCATGCTGCTCTCATCTAACGGGTGGCTTGCAACCGGAATCAGCACTCCGGTTTATCAATCAGGAAAATCCTGCTCGCGGAATCCTTCATCGGTTAAGCGCCTGGCAAAACCGGATCGTCGATCGCCTCCATTGTGATCAAAGCGAACGACCCGTCTCGGGTCCGGTGTGATGCGACGCTCATTACCATAGCGCCTGTTGGGGCCAATATAATCTGCAGTACGGATTTCTGCCACACGTAGAAAAGCACGCACAATCTACATCTCCCTGTAAATAGAATAACCAGATAATCTCAGGATTTGCCCCCGAATGCAAAAAACCGCCGTTCCGATTTTAAACGGCATCAGTATTCGCTCGAGAAAAGCTGACGAGAAAACGCCGGTTCTAGTGCTTCGGTAAACGAATGAATTGCGCCGCATGATTGAGCACAAAGCCCTTGAACGCATGTGCCGCCGGTGACAGACGCTTGCCCTTGCGTTGCAGCACATACCAGTGACGCATGATGGGAAGATCCTGCACATCGAGAATATCGAGCCTGCCGGTTTCGAGCTCCAGTTCGAGCGTATGCAGCGAAACGATGCCCAGACCCAGCCCGGCCTCCACCGCCTGTTTGATAGCCTCATTACTGGTCATTTCAATAGCGGTATTGAAGGGAACACCATGCTCGTCAAAAAACCGCTGGGTTGCACCGCGGGTACCCGAGCCGACTTCACGAACCACAAAGCTCTCGTCTGCAAAGTGGGAAAGAGGAATGTTTTTCTGTTTGATCAGAAGGTGGTCAGCAGGCGCAATCATCACCAGCGGGTTTTCCATGAAGACCGCAGCTTCAACATCCAGGCCTTTGGGCGGCTGGCCCATAATGACGAGGTCGGGTTCATTGTTTTCAAGCTGCCTGCGCAGTGCCTGGCGGTTGGTCACATCCAGACTGATGGTAATCCCCTCGTGCTGCTTGGTGAATTCAGCCAGCAAACGGGTCGCAAAATGACTGGCGGTGGTTGCCACCGATATCGTCAGGGTGCCGAACTGTACACCCTTGATGGTCTCGAACACATTCTCCGCCTCGGCCAGCAAATCGGCAATCTCGCGACCATAAATATACATCTGTTCACCGGCATCCGTCAGGTGGATCTGTTTGCCGACCTGTTCAAACAGCGGCAGGCCGATGCCATCTTCCAGCTGCCGTATCTGCATGGATACTGCTGGCTGGCTTAAATGCAGCTCTTCCGCGGCACGCGTATAGTTCTTGTGCCTGGCAACCGCGATGAAAACTTCTATCTGGCGTAAAGTAAGATGCATGTTCATGATTTTATCATAAGTATTACCTTATTGTTACAATCAATATTTATTAGTTGTAATTATGGATAAGCCTCCCTATACTCCTCCGCCACGTTGAGATTGAACTTGGTGTTCTGTGACGGTTTGGATGTATACTGTCGGGCCCACCAACGTCTGTGCAACTGCTTTAAAATATTTTGCTCGAAGGAGGCAAACCATGGCAAAGACCTATAACGCGGGTGTAAAAGAATACCGCGAAACCTACTGGATGCCGGATTACACACCCAAAGAAACTGATATCCTGGCATGCTTCAAAGTTACCCCACAACCCGGCGTTCCGCGCGAAGAAGTTGCTGCTGCTGTAGCAGCCGAATCTTCAACCGGTACCTGGACCACAGTATGGACCGACCTGCTGACTGACCTTGATTACTACAAGGGTCGCGCTTATGCGATTGAAGACGTACCTGGTGACGACACCTGTTTCTACGCTTTCGTTGCTTACCCGATCGACCTGTTCGAAGAAGGTTCTGTTGTTAACGTAATGACTTCTCTGGTGGGTAACGTATTCGGCTTCAAGGCCCTGCGCGCCCTGCGTCTCGAAGACATCCGCTTCCCGGTTGCCTACGTGATGACCTGTAATGGGCCACCACAGGGTATCCAGGTTGAACGTGACCTGCTGAACAAGTACGGTCGTCCTCTGCTGGGCTGCACCATCAAGCCGAAACTGGGTCTGTCTGCGAAGAACTACGGACGCGCCTGCTATGAAGGTCTGCGCGGTGGTCTCGACTTCACCAAGGACGACGAGAACGTTAACTCACAGCCATTCATGCGCTGGCGTCACCGTTTTGACTTCGTCATGGAAGCTATCGAAAAAGCTGAAGCCGAAACCGGCGAGCGCAAAGGTCACTACCTGAACGTAACTGCCCCGACTTCTGATGAAATGATGCGTCGTGCCGAGTACGCCAAAGAAATCGGCGCACCGATCATCATGCACGACTACATCACCGGCGGCTGGGCTGCTAACACACAGCTGGCTCAGTGGTGCCAGAACAACGGTATGCTGCTGCACATCCACCGTGCGATGCACGCGGTCCTCGACCGTAACCCGCACCACGGTATCCACTTCCGCGTCCTGACCAAGATCCTGCGTCTGTCCGGTGGTGACCACCTGCACTCAGGTACAGTTGTCGGCAAGCTGGAAGGCGACCGTGAAGCCACCCTGGGCTGGATCGACATCATGCGCGATTCCTACATCAAGGAAGACCGTTCACGCGGTATCTTCTTCGATCAGGACTGGGGCGCAATGCCGGGCGTTCTGCCGGTCGCATCCGGTGGTATCCACGTATGGCATATGCCTGCACTGGTCAGCATCTTCGGTGATGACTCAGTACTGCAGTTCGGCGGTGGCACACTGGGTCACCCATGGGGCAACGCTGCCGGCGCCGCTGCCAACCGTGTAGCTGTAGAAGCCTGTGTCGAAGCACGTAACGAAGGCCGCGAACTTGAAAAAGAAGGCAAGGATATCCTGACCAACGCAGCGAAGAGCAGCCCGGAGCTGACAGCCGCGATGGAAACATGGAAAGAGATCAAGTTCGAGTTCGACACTGTCGACAAGCTGGACGTATCTCATAAGTAACAGTGGCTAGTTACGAGTGGCAAGTGGCGAGGATTTTTCTTGCCACGCGCCACTCGGTCCTCGCCACTTCTTAAACTGAATTAACAATTGTTGCAATCGGGCACCATTAAATCCGGTTGTAATATGGAGTAAAGATCATGAGTGATATGCAAGATTACGCTTCAAGCCTGTCGGACACTTCAAGCCGCAAGTTTGAAACTTTCTCATACCTGCCTGCTATGGATTCAGACCAGATCCGCAAGCAAATCGAATACATCGTCAGCAAGGGCTGGAACCCTGGCATCGAGCACACCGAGCCCGCAAATGCCCGTGGCCACTACTGGTACATGTGGAAACTGCCGATGTTTGGTGAAACTGATGTTGACGCCATCCTGGCAGAAGTTGAAAACTGCCATAAAGCACATCCAGAGAATCATATTCGTCTGCTTGGCTTTGACAACTATGCGCAATCAGCAGGTGCTGCAATGGTGATCTACCGCGGCAAGACCGTTTAATCACGCAGGGTAATACCAGAAAAGCCCCTGCCCGCAGACACGGACAGGGGCTTTTTTTTCAGCTGCCAGTTGTCAGTGTTTAGCTGACTGTCATTGAATACTTACAACTGATAGTTAACAATTTTTAAATCATGTCGCGGCTCATTGAATCTGCAATCAATGTTCACCGAAGCGGGCCGCTAGAAGCTGGAGGTTTATATAATGAGCGATGTCAATAAAAACCAGTACCTGATCCAGGATGAGCCCTATTATCGAGCTGTCGGCAGTGAAATTGAAATGTACCAGGCGGCCTATGATGCACGTATGCCTGTCATGCTTAAAGGCCCTACCGGCTGTGGCAAGTCCCGATTTGTTGAATACATGGCCTGGAAGCTGCAGAAGCCACTGATTACGGTTGCCTGTAACGAGGATATGACGGCTTCCGACCTGGTGGGACGCTTCCTGCTCGATATCAATGGCACCAAATGGCAGGACGGCCCCTTGACCGTGGCTGCCCGCATCGGCGCCATCTGCTATCTTGACGAAGTCGTTGAAGCACGCCAGGACACCACCGTGGTGATTCATCCGCTGACTGACCATCGTCGCGAACTGCCGCTGGAGAAAAAAGGTGAGCTGGTCAAGGCACACGAAGATTTCCAGATTGTTATCTCCTACAACCCGGGCTACCAGTCATTGATGAAAGACCTGAAGCAATCCACCAAGCAGCGCTTCGGTGGTATGGATTTTGACTACCCGAATGCGGAAATCGAAGCAGAAATCGTTACCCACGAAGGCGGCGTCGATGCTGAGATCGCGAACAAACTCGTGCAGGTGGCACAGCGCTCACGCAACCTGAAAGGCCACGGTCTGGATGAGGGCATGTCAACGCGTCTGCTGGTGTATGCTGCACAATTGATGTCCAAGGGCATCAATGCCGAGCAGGCCTGTCAGATGGCGCTGGTGACACCACTGACTGATGATCCGGATATGCGCGATACACTTGGCGCAGCCGTTAATACATATTTCTAATTATTTACCGCAGAGGCGCAGAGACACAGAGGTAATATTGATCTGTGTTCTGAAATATACACTTATGTATTTGTTCTCTCTATTGCAAAAATTGAAGAATATATA